>CAKZLT010000029.1 GCA_937127195.1 uncultured Saprospiraceae bacterium | reverse complement strand
ATGACGCAAATCATAGCCGAAAATCATTGGAACGAAATATTTAATATCTGTTCGGATATACATCCGCCAAAGCATTTGTTTTACACTTTTAAAGCGCAAGAAGGTAATTTTGATGTGCCAACCTTTGCTCCCGATGACAAAAAAGCAAGCGATTACAAAATCATAAGCAACGCAAAAGTCAAAGCAGCTTTGAATTATGAATTCAAATATCCTGACCCAATGGCTTTTTAATTGGATTTACTCGTAATTTTCAATTATAATCAATTCATCTTGTAATCTTTTAGTTATCATTGTAATCATACGGCGATTATATTCTTTGTCATAATTTAGATAATTGCTGTATTCTTCAATGGTGAAAAGTCCGATAATTGAGCCTAATAATAATTGTTTGAAGCGTTGGTCTTTTCGTAAACTATCTTCAATGAAAGCCTTTTTTTGAAGCTCATTTAATATTTCAAAATTACATTTTCGTTGAATGCAGTGGTTTTGAAAGCATTTTATTAAAAAATCATTTTGGAATTTTAAAATTGGACGCAAGGTATTATTCTGAAATTTTTCTTGAATACTACTATGTTCTGTTGATAAACTCAAGGCTGGACGAAGTGCCAAAATGCTATTCTTTCTGTTCATATTAGATGATTGTTTAAAAGAATAATAATTTTTTTGCGAAAAAGTTTGTTTATTAGAAATTAAAAATGCTATATTTGCACCGCTTTAGGGCAAAAAATATGGCGAGGTAGCTCAGTTGGTTAGAGCGCAGGATTCATAATCCTGAGGTCGGGAGTTCGAGCCTCCCTCTCGCTACAAAAATTAGAAGACAGTCAATTATTGGCTGTCTTTTTTTGTTGAAACACTTAACATTGTGTACGGTTTTTTTAAAAAAAAACACTTAAATTTAAAAAAGATTATGAAATTAAACCGATTATTTTTAGCCTTTTTATGCCTCTTTTTAGTTAAATACTCATTTGCAAGCCCTATTTCAGGTATAGAGGCAATAAATGTAACTGACCAAAATTTTAAGATGAAAATGAAAAAAGAATTTCATTTTGCTTTTGCGGAAGGAGATGAAGTTATTTTTAATTTTGAAGTAGTTGATGGAAAACCTTTAAAAGAATTAGAAATATTTGAATATCCTGAAACGTCTAAGTATTCAGAGTACAAAACCTCTAAAATCACAAATAAAAAAATCAAAATACAGCAGACAGGAGTTTATAAGTTTTATTTAAAAGGTTCTTTGCGAAAGCGAATTTGTAAATTAAAAATTGATAGAATACCCGCTTCTGAGGAAACTATAAAGTTTAATACAACAGTCAAATGGGAAACAAAGTTAGATACTTCATATATAAAAATGGGGCAAGTTAAGAAACTACTCAGTATTGATACAACGGTTGTTTCAGTAATTGATAGAGTAGAACGTGTGCATTCTTTAGCTAGTTCTAATGAGAATAGTTCTAGTTTTTCAATTAACTTACCTAGAAATATAATAGAAGGGAATGAAGAAAGCGAAGTGATTAGTTGGGCTTATTGGATAGGGACAGGAGAAGAAGGAAAAGCAGCTTATCAAGCAGAAGAGAAGCAGCTTCTTGCTGATGCTGCAACTGAAATAGGAGTAGTAAGTCCTATCGCTGGATTAGCTTTAGGTGTATTTGCTATGTCATATAATCCTGCAAGCGGAGAAAATGTAAAATATAAAATTACTTACCGTTTTGAAGGAGACCCAAATACTTACACTTTAGCAGAAGGAAATAGTGTTGTTTCAAAAAAACGGATAGATAAATTTACGCAAGGCAGTTTTTGGGCTACATTGGATAACGATAATTTGATAGAAGCTATCAATGTTAATATGAAAGTTTCGGCTGTTGTAGTAAAACGAACTTTTGAGTATGAAGATGATTTAGTTCCTTGGGTTACTTCTAAGGAATACCCAGTTATCCAGGAATAATCTTATAAAAAGAAATAATTGCTCACAAATGGTGAGCAATTATTTTTGTAGAAACCTTATAACTTTTTAGTTTGGGCAACAGCTTGTTGCCCAAATTGAAAATCTTCATATCTTATTACTTCTCTTTAATTTTCTTCATCATTTCTATTCTCAACAAAAAAATAATCCCCACTTATCGACCAAACTATGTAAAAATTCTACAATAAAAACTTTAAAACTATTCATAAAGTCTTCTGTTTTTTTTAAAAGCATTAAGTTTGCAAAAATGCTAAGAAGCATTTACGAAACAGAACAAATAAAATGAGTAGGAGGACAGATAGAAATAATAGCAGGGGGGATGAGCCAAAAATGAAATTTGATAAAAATCAATTTAAAAACGCGCTTCGTATATTCAAATACATTCGACCATATCGCTGGCAATTTGGGATAGGTTTAGTTCTTTTAGTGTTGTCTAGTTTGGTATTTATGGTATTTCCTGTGGCAGCAGGCGAATTGCTGAATATCGCTACTGGAAAGCCAAAATACGGGATTGGACTCTATGAAATAGGCGTATTATTGGCTATGGTTTTACTGATTCAAGGAGTTACATCGTATGCGAGAGTTTTATTATTTGCGATTGTGAGCGAAAAAGGAATGGCTGGTTTGCGTAAAGCACTATACGAAAAGTTGATTTCGTTGCCGATTACCTTTTTTGAAAGCAATCGAGTAGGAGAGTTGACGAGTCGAAGTACGGCAGACGTTGAGCAGTTGCAAGATGCTTTTTCGATAACCGTAGCAGAATTTCTCCGACAAGTGGTGACACTTTTGGTCGGAACTGCAATTTTGTTGGTGATGACTCGACAGTTGGCATTCTTGATGCTTTCTACTTTTCCATTTGTGATTTTGATTGCTTTTTTCTTCGGTCGTTATATCCGAAAATTATCAAAAGGCAGACAAGACGAACTCGCGGCAACCAATACAATTACAGAAGAAACCCTTCAATCCATTAGCGTAGTGAAGTCATTTACGAACGAATGGTTTGAAGCATTACGCTATGGTAATTCGATTGATAAAGTCGTCAAGATTTCTTTGCAATATGCTAGAATTCGTGGTTTGTTCATCGTTTTTATTATTACGGTACTTTTTGGTGTGATGTTTTTTGTCTTATTCAAAGGCGCTCAAATGGTAGAAGATGGCACAATGCCAGCAGGTGATTTGGTTACTTTTATTGCCATGACAGGAATAATTGGTGGCTCAATGGCTAGTTTGGGCGATTTATATACGCGCTTATTGAAAGCTATTGGAGCAACGGAGCGTATTATGGAAATACTAGAAACGCCTTCCGAAGTATCAGTTGAAGCTGGAAAAGAAGTCAAAACGGCTGCCTTAACAGGTGATATTGTTTACTCGAATGTTCAGTTTTCTTATCCTACCCGAACCGATATAGAGGTTTTAAAGTCGGTGAACTTAGAAGTTAAAAATGGTCAAACAGTGGCATTAGTTGGTTCTAGTGGTTCTGGAAAGTCAACAATTGTTCAGTTGTTAATGCGTTTTTATAAAACAGAAAATGGCGGAATAACCGTTGGAGGAACGCCAATTACTGATTTTGATATTACTCAGTTTCGTAAAAATATTGCCATTGTGCCGCAAGAAGTATTGCTTTTTGGTGGTTCAATTCGTGAAAATATAGCTTACGGAAAGCCAAATGCTACGGAAGCAGAAATTATAGAAGCAGCCAAACAGGCAAATGCTTGGGACTTTATTGATAGTTTTCCTGAAAGTTTGGAAACCGTAGTTGGAGACCGAGGCATCAAATTATCTGGAGGTCAGCGTCAACGTGTAGCAATTGCGAGAGCGATTTTGCGTAATCCGACTATCTTAATATTGGACGAAGCGACTTCTTCATTGGATGCAGAGTCAGAAAAATTAGTACAATCTGCCCTAAATCGTCTCATGAAGGGTAGGACTTCTATTGTAATTGCACACAGATTGGCGACTATTCGTAGTGTTGACTGTATTTATGTGCTTGAAAATGGCGAAATCGTAGAGAAAGGAACGCACGAAGAATTATCTATGCTGGATGGCGTTTATAATTCTTTGGCGAAATTGCAGTTTGAAATTGCGGAATAGTTGGCTATGCGCCAAATTTGCGCTTTTTTGCAGTCGAGTGTTGATATTTTTTACTCTAAATTCGTTGTTATTAATAGTTGTTCTTTTTTTTTAACAATTACTATTAAGTATTACTGAAAAACAGACAATTAAAAGGCTATGAACAAAAGCACCTGCCTGCCAAAGGCACGAAGGCAGGTGAGTAACGCGTTCTTTTAGCCTGCCTGTGGTAGGCAGGTCTCTGTTCATTTAATTTAATTTTAATCACTGAAATATAGCTTTATGTTGAAGATAGGTGTTTTGGGCGTAGGTCATTTAGGTAGAATACATTTGAAATGTATCGAATTGGTAGAAGAATTAGAGTTAGTTGGGTTCTATGATCCAAATGAAAAAAATGCAGCTACGGCACTCAAAAACCATGATATTCAACAGTTTGATAGCCTTGAAGCTCTGATAGCTGCGGTTGATATGATTGATGTAGTCACTCCAACGACAACGCATTTTAAGTTAGCAAAACAAGCTATTGAAGCAGGAAAGCACGTTTTTATAGAAAAACCTGTAACAAATACTATTTCGGAAGCAGAAGAGTTATTGCGTTTGGCAAAGGAAATGAACGTTAAAGTACAAGTTGGTCACGTTGAACGATTTAATCCAGCTTTCTTATCTTTGAAAGACAAGAAACTTCGACCGATGTTTATCGAAGCGCATCGTTTGGCAATGTTTAATCCGCGCGGAACAGATGTTTCTGTTGTTTTGGATTTGATGATACATGATTTAGATATTATTCTTAAAATTGTAGATGCCGAAGTAACAAGCATTCATGCTAGCGGTATTTCGATTGTGAGTAGTACGCCAGATATTAGTAATGTTCGTTTGGAATTTGCAAATGGCTGTGTCGCAAATATTACTGCTAGTCGAATGTCATTGAAAAATATGCGAAAATTGCGCCTTTTTCAGAACGATTCTTATATGAGTATTGACTTCTTGGAAAAGAAATCCGAAATTATTAGCTTATATGAAAAGGATAGTCCGAACTTGCCAAAAGATGCTAATTTCATAGAGTTAGATACTTTTGAAGGTTCAAAGCTGTTGCATATTGATATGCCTGATATTGCTTCTGTTAATGCTATTAAGATGGAGTTAGAGACTTTCGGAAATGCCATTATTAATAATGAAACGCCTTATGTAACGTTAGAAGATGGTTACAAAGCTTTAAAGCTGGCACATGATATTATAGAAGATATGAAAAAAAGACAGGAAAATATTGTATTACCTGTTGAAGCATAGATTGTAATAAAGGTGTTTTGTAGATTTTTAGGTTAAATGTTTTAGAAGCATAAAAATAGAAGTGTGAATTATAAATTGAATTATATTTTGCTAGGAATACTATTTCTAAGTACTTTTCCTTTTGGAGGTTGTGACTTTTTGAAGGAAGAACCGATACCATCTTACATTTATATAGATACTCTATTTTTGAGTACGGAAGCTGGTCAAGGCACTAATAGCCATGGTATCTCAGATGCTTGGGTTTCTGTTGGGCCTGACTTAGTCGGCGCATTCCCGTTGCCAGCACTTATTCCTGTATTAGAAAGTGGTGAGCAAGAAGTGACTGTTTTTGGTGGCGTTCTTCAAAATGGTATTGGTGCAACGCGCGATGTATATCCTTTTTATTCTCGTTATACAGTTTCCAAAAATCTAGTTCCTGCTCAGGTTGATACCATTCGACCAACGATTAAATACACCGATAATTTGAGCTTTTTAATAATGGAAAACTTTGAAGCCTCCAATATTATTAGTGATGAAATTGATGGTAATAGTAATACACAAGTCAAGTTTTCTACCACAGAAGTATTTGAAGGAAGCCGTTCTGGGCATATTACACTCGGAGGAAGTGATAATCTGATAGAAGTCGGAACTAACCTTTTTTATGAATTTCCAACAACACCAGAAAGAGTTTATTTAGAAGTAGATTATAAAAATGATGTAACTTTTGAGGTAGGAATAGCTGGGAAAAGTAATAACTACTTTGAGCGTTTTTATAAAGTTGGTGTTTTGCCTTCTGCCGAATGGAATAAAATTTATGTTGATTTTTCTAATGATGTAACGTCTATGATGACTAACTCAGCAGAAGAATTTCAAGTGGTATTTAGAGCATTGAGCGCAGGAGATACAACTACCAATATTTATTTGGATAATATCAAACTAATTTATAGATAGAATGACTAAGCAACAGCGAAATGGTTTGTTACTTTACATAGTAGCAGATTTTTTAATAGGAATGTTGGCTTGGTCGTGTTTCTTTCTGTTTAGAAAGTTAAGTATAGAAAACAACGCTTTTGAGCCGAGCCTTCTCAACGATGATAATTTTTATTATGGTATTTTGATAATACCTCTAGGCTGGCTATTGTTCTATGGTATTTTTGAATCTTACAAAGATATATATCGTTTGTCTCGAATGAATACTTTTATTCGGACTTTTATTTTGACACTAATTGGTGTTACATTTCTTTTTTTTGTATTAATATTGGATGATGTAATTGGTGGATATAAAACCTATTATATCTCTTTTCCTGTCTTGTTCTTTATCCATTTTATACCAATAATCGTTAGTCGAATGATTATTCTTACTTGGGCAAGTAGAAGACTAAAAGCAGGCAAGTTTAGTTTTAATACCTTGGTAATAGGTGGCAATCAGAATGCCTATGATATGTATCAAGAAATCAATAGTCAATCCAAATCATTAGGATTTAATTTTGTTGGTTTTATTGATACCAATGGGGATTCTAATAATATTTTGGCTGAGTTTATACCCAAATTGGGCAAAGTTGATGATATTGGTGAGGTGCTTCAGAAATATGAAATACAGGAAGTTATCATTGCAATTGAAACTTCAGAACACGCTCAGTTGAAGTCTATCATGAATATTGTTTATGATTTTAATAGCATTTTGGTTAAAATTATTCCTGATATGTACGATATTCTGCTCGGAACGGTCAAGATGAATCATGTATTTGGAGCAGTTTTGATAGAAATAGAAATGGGATTAATGCCAGCTTGGCAGCAACTTTTTAAGCGACTTTTTGACCTTGTTTTCTCTTTCTGTGTCCTATTGGTATTCTCACCATTATACGCTTACATTGCATTACGAGTTCGATTTTCATCAAAAGGGCCAATTATGTATAGCCAAAAGCGTATTGGCTTGAATGGTCAACCATTTACAATATATAAATTTCGTTCGATGTACACTGACGCAGAAGATGCAGGGCCTCAGTTAGCTTCCGAAAACGATAACCGATGTACGCCATGGGGATTACTTATGAGAAAATGGCGATTGGACGAGTTGCCACAGTTTTGGAATGTACTTTTGGGGGATATGTCAATTGTAGGGCCGCGTCCAGAGCGACAATTTTATATAGACAAAATTGCAGAACGTGCGCCTCATGTCAAGCATTTATCTAAGGTTCGCCCAGGAATTACCTCTTGGGGGCAGGTCAAATATGGTTATGCTTCCAACGTTGATGAAATGATTCAACGCCTTAAATTTGACATTCTTTATATTGAAAATATGTCGTTAGCATTAGACTTCAAAATTCTTGCATATACTATTCTAGTACTGATTCAAGGTAAAGGAAAGTGACGTTTGAACAGATATTTAGTCTCTCTAAAATAATCAAATTTTGTTCATGCTTACTACTTTACAAATACAATGTATTACTGGCTTTCTGACGACGAACTAATCTTTCCGCATCCTAGTTTAGCTAATTCTGACGGTATTCTTGCTGTTGGAGGTGACTTATCTCCCGAACGAATTGTTCTGGCTTATGATAATGGTATTTTTCCTTGGTTTAATGAAGAAGACCCAATTATTTGGTGGTCACCCGATCCGCGTTTTGTTCTTTATCCTTCCAAACTAAAAGTCTCGAAAAGCATGAGAAAAGTGCTGCGAGATGAAGTTTTTCAAATTACTTTTGATACTGCTTTTGAAGAAGTCATTAAGGCTTGTAGTAAAATGCCACGTAAAGGACAAGAAGGAACTTGGATTACTCGCGATATGGTAGAAGCCTATATTCGATTGCACGAATTGGGAATTGCGCATTCGGTAGAAGTGCGTCAAAATGGGGTTTTGGTTGGAGGATTATATGGAATAGCCCTTGGTCGTTGCTTTTCTGGCGAGTCTATGTTTGCAAAAGTAAGTAATGCTTCTAAGGCTGGTTTTATTACTTTAGTTAAAAAATTGGAGGCAATTGGTTTTGATATGATAGATTGCCAAACGCATTCTAATCATTTGGAAAGCCTTGGAGCTGAATCTATTTCGCGTGATGATTTTTTGATTTTTTTAGAAAAAAATCAAGAAAAAGAAACGCTTAGAGGAGGTTGGACGGAGTTGATGTAAGCTGTTTTTCTGATTATTTAGTCTCAGCTACGGCTGTTTGTTGAATTTTATTGGGGAGTGTTTTTTATAAAAAAAGCTCGTAGAAACCAATCTACGAGCTAGAACATCAAAATGAGAAAACTATCAGTGTACAATCAATTTACTTTAAAAAATCTTACTTTACTTTCAAGAAATACTTTGCTTTTAAAATTTACTAAAAAAAATACTTTGCTTTTAAGATGTACTTTGCTTTTGAATCTCACTCTAATTGAAAGTTAAAAATGTATTGTGGTGATTTTTGTTTTGTATATTTTAAAAATGTGACAGCTTACTTTATTAAAATATACCTTATAGACGAAGAAAAATGAATAGGGTAACACTTTTTTTAAAAAAAAATAATAAAAAATAAAAATTTATCTTTATCATTCAAGATAAATGCTTTCTAACCTTTGAATATGTCTAATAAAAAAGAACCGACACCGATTGACTATAACGATGATTTCCAGTATGTTATGACGGTACTCGAAAATTCAGAAAAGAGTCTTTTTGTTACTGGGCGAGCAGGAACAGGAAAATCTACTTTATTGCGTTTATTTCGAGATACTTCCAAAAAGAAGGTCGTGACGCTTGCTCCGACAGGTATTGCAGCCTTAAATATTGGTGGGCAAACGATTCATTCTTTTTTCTCCTTTCCAGCCAAAGTGTTGAATCGCTCTAAAATTCAACCTCGACGTAATAAACGCCTTTTCAAAAAAGTAAAAACCATTATTATAGATGAAGTTTCGATGGTTCGAGCGGATATGATGGATAATATTGATTACTTTCTGAGAATCAATCGAGAAGATCCGCGCCCCTTTGGTGGCGTTCAAATGGTTTTCTTTGGTGATTTGTTTCAGTTGCCTCCAGTGATTTCGACCGAAGAAGAACATGAATTGATGGCTTCACAGTATGAAAGTCCTTACTTTTTTTCAGCAAAGGTATTCAAGGAATATCCGTTTGAAACAGTTCAATTGTATAAAGTATATCGTCAAAATAATCGAAATTTCATTAAGTTACTTGACCGAGTTCGGATGAATCAAATTGATTATGATGACCTCGAAACACTTAATGAGAGATGTATTCCTGATGTATTGGCGGATGATTTTTACATTACGCTCGCGACGACTAACTTGATAGTAAATCAGTTGAATGAAAAACGATTGAAAAAATTACTTTCTCCAGAAGTGGTTTTTACGGCTCGAATATCAGGCGAGCTTAGTGGAAGAGCTTACCCGACCGATGATATTTTGAGGTTGAAAGATGGCGCTCAAGT
>CAKZLT010000028.1 GCA_937127195.1 uncultured Saprospiraceae bacterium | reverse complement strand
CGCCCTTTGGGCTACGAGAAGCGAGATATAGCGGCTTATAAAAGTTCACGCTATATCTCGCTTCTCGTAGCCCAAAGGGCGGTCTCATTTCTCGCTTCTAAAAAAAACTACCAACCAGTAGCTTTGATTATTTTATGAAAAATCTCATTATTTTGATAAATACCAGCAAAGCTTTCAGCCATTGGACCATAAGCAAAAACAGGAACTAAAGTAGCTGTATGAGCAGCAGAAGGCAATGATTTAGAATTTTGATAAAAACTACCTTGAATATTATCGTATTGCCATTGCTTTCGGACTTGCATAGGAGATAAGGCAAAGCCACCCGTTTCGTGGTCAGCGGTTACAACCACTAAAGTTTGACCATCTTTTTCTGCAAAATCTAAGGCTGCACCTAATGCTTTATCAAAATCTCTCACTTCTTGCACAACACCTTGAACATTAGAAGCGTGACCTTCCCAATCAATTTGAGAACCTTCAACCATCAAAAAAAAGCCATCTTTTGACTTAGACAAATAATCCAAAGCCAATTTGGTGGCATTAGGAAGAAAGTCGCCTCTTCCTTCTAGTTTAGATGGCAAACCTTTATCGGCTAATAGATAAGCATATTTGTTATTGGTGGTTAATGTTCCGATTTTGCCGAGTGCAGTTGTATCGACTTTGAAGCCATTTTGACTCAAGACAGGTAATAAATCTTTTCCGTCTTCTCTTTTATTAAAAAAGCGCAATCCGCCACCTGCAAAGAAATCAACTTTGGATTTTGGCATATAACTAGCAATCGAATCTTCTTTGTATCGATAGGTTACATGAGCATAAAAACAAGCTGGAGTAGCATGTGTAATACTAGAAGTAGCAACCAAACCAGTCATAAAATCAGGTCTTTCGACACGTTCAATGATGGTTTCGATATGCTCTTTGCGGGTATTCATACCAATAGCTCCATTGTAGGTTTTGATGCCAGAAGCGAATGCCACTGCGCCAGATGCAGAGTCGGTTACCTTATGGCTAGCCGAAGAGGTTCGACTCAATCCGATATAGGGAAAACGAGTAAAATTAGGTTCTTCGGTTGCCCCAAAATAGAAGCTAGAAGATACTTGAGAAAGCCCCATTCCATCTCCAATGAGGAGTATAACGTTTTTGATAACTGGTTTTTCGGGTTCTATTTTGACTATTTCAACTTCTTTTATTTTCTCAATTTCTTTTATCTTTTCGACTTCTTTTGTTGCTTTACATCCTAGTATTAGGATTAAACTGGCACAGAAAAGTATTTTTTTCATTGCTTCTTTTTATTAAAAAATGGTCTAAAATTTTTATATAAAATTCACTTTAATCTTCCTCATAACTAAATAAACGCACACCAACTTTGACAGAAAAACGGTTTCTGTTGGCATTAAAATTAGTTGAATTACCTAAAAAACTGACGTTATCACCAATTCCATTAATTGTTCTTTCAAAACCAAAATCTAATGTTACTCGAACAATGTCTAAACCAATTCCTGCATGATAACTTTGGATAGTCCTTGACCAATCATTGGTGTAATCATTGGTATAGTTATTTAGTTCAGATTGATAATTTGTCCAAATTTGACTACGAATTCCACCTTGAAATCTAACGGCTTTCCAAAGCCTAAATCCAGCACTTAAACCAACATCAAAAGTGGTAAAACGCTCTTGTTTGACCAATGAACCACCATTCCAATCTTGAAGATTTTGAATGCGAATGGGATAATTCAAAGTAGCAAACATAGGCTCAATTTCTAGATAAAAAGCGCCCATCGGCATTCTAAAGAAGACACCAACTAGGGTACTATTCTTACCATTTTCCATGGATAATCGAAAGGTATCGACTCCATTATTGTTCTGAATATAGATGCTATCAGAGCTAATTTGGTTGGTAGCAACCCCTATTCGACCGCCAAAAATTTGTGCATTGGCAGCCGTACTACCAATAATTAGAAAAAATAAAATGACTAACAATCGCATAACTTTATTGATTTTGACTGCAAATATAGACCAATCACCCAAAAAAAAGCCAGTATCATATTAAATGATACTGACTTTTTTGTTATTTCTACTTCATTCTCAAATAACTGGATTAATCATCCGTTCCGAATAACTTATAACCAACCGTAATAACGGTACTAGAAGGGCGCGTGTCAAAATCAAATTGCTCTGTTCCAATAGTTACACTATTTCCAAATTGAGAAAGACTACCATTGAAGTTAACATCAACTGTAATTTTTCCAAAGTCCAAACCAGCACCTAATAAATAGCCCCAACGCATAGAATCCCACTTTTGAGCGTAGCCTTCGCTCTCTAATAACTCACTTTGACTACTCAAAACAAGACTGGCGACTACTCCTGCCTGAGCTCTTAACGTAATATCGGCAGGTAATCCTACTTGAATACCTAGCATAACAGGAATATCCAAATTAAGAAATGTTTCGTAGCCATCTTTTATTTCTGAAGCTGCACCTGTACCAGAAGAAATACTGTCTAATGTATAATTGAAACGAGATGACCCCAACATCGGTTCTGCCTGAACATATAGTAAATCTGTAACAGGAATACGCAAAAATAATCCAGCATGAAGACCAAAACCAGCATCAGTTACAGCTAGTTTTAGGCTATCTGTATCGTTACGAAAGGTAGCTATATCTTGTTGAGTAATGTCATTCGTACTTAATCCGAGCTTTAAACCTCCAGTAATTTGTGCATTAACATTTTTCATGGCAAATAAGCAAATAATTCCAATCAATAGTTTTTTCATTCTTAAAGCATTTAATTTGTGTTTGATAAATAATTATTCTCATCATCATTAAACATGATACAACATAATTGTCATACCATCTTTTTATAATAAATTGTGTATTTGAATTTTTAGATAGATTATTTTTTACCTATATCCCATTTGAAAGAAAAATGTGACATTTAGATATAAAAAATTAATCACCTTTAGTGAAATGTAGTAGAAGAGTATGGCTTTATTACGAGAGCTGATGCAATTATGTTACTTTTTTATAAAAAAAAATGAATGTTATTGTTTTTTTATAAAAAATGAAACACTTAAAACAGCATTACTAACAATGAATTCGTTCTTTTTATGTTGACTTTTTTTTAACAAAAAAACATAATTTATGAAACATTTTTTACTACTGTTTTTTGTATTAATTACAAGCTATTCTTTTGGTCAGAACTACCAAATTTTTAATGACAATCAAGTCGGATATTATAAATACCAAATCCCAAATAGTACTTTATTTTATTATCCAGCAGATAGTATTATCTATTTTTCAGCCTCTGGAGATTCTTCCATAATGCAAGGAAATGATAAAATTATTTATCATTCAAATGTCGTTAGGGAAATTTATTATACGCCTTCTAATTGTCTGTTGATTAGAGATAGTTCGCTTTTTGGTAATCAAACTATCCAAAAAAATAATGGAGATTATTTATTTCTAACACAAAATAGTGATACTTTATTACTCAAAACACAAGCCACAATTGGGACAATTTGGGAACTTGGAAGGTTAGAAAATGGAACTTTATCTGTCAAAGCAAAAGTGATAAACGTTCAGCCAAAGTCTATTTTTAATGTAATAGATAATGTTAAAACTATCTCTTTGACTGTCAAAAACACTTCGGGAACAACCGTGAATCATCCGATAAATAGCCTTCAAATTGAGCTGTCAGAGAATTATGGTATTTTGAAAACGCCAAATTTCCTGTATTTTGATAGTGATACTAGAGAAATAGAATTGGTTGGTCATTCGGCTTTGAATGGTAGTTTTAAAGAAGTAAAATGGGCTGATATTTATAATTTTGATGTTGGAGACGTGTTTCATACATTATATCGAAGGACTCCTGCGCCCACTTACGAAACCAACATTTATACTAGTAAAACAATTACAAGTAAGCAAATCACAAGTGACTCTGTAAGCTATGAAACTAGTATAGAAAGAGTCATTATTGACAATGTAGATGGTGTGATAGATACGACTAGTTCTACTTATAACGACATAGAAAGTTACCCGTTGACGCATCCGAGTGATTGGGTTCGACCTCAAACCTCTTATAGATTTGGAGATAGCACTAACATTCTGCCAATAGGAAGTTATTCTTTGGATCATTACCGTTATGGTTTTCATAATATGGATAATGAGTATATTAATGGTAGAATAGTCAAGTCAGAGGTCAATAATTATACGATTTATAACCGTGAAGATAGTTGTAATAATAGTTTTATATGTCCTTATGATGAAAAAGAATATATTGAAGGTGCAGGCGGGCCTTATAATGCAGGATGGGGATTTGATCCATCTTCTTATCGTTTGGTTTATTACAAAAAAGGCGCAGAAACATGGGGAACGCCTTATGATTTTGACCTTTTGTCAGATACAAAGTCAGTGATTCC
>CAKZLT010000027.1 GCA_937127195.1 uncultured Saprospiraceae bacterium | reverse complement strand
TTAGATGATTGTAATAATGGGGCGAGTACTTCGATAACCTTACCAGTAGGTTCGGGTATGCTCGTAATGACAGATACTGTATCGGGATGTTCTGATACTTCGATGGTGGCAATAACTTGTCAACCGACAGATACCATAATGGTAACGGTTCTTACTAATACGGATTCTGTATTATGTGTAACGGCAGATGATTTACCAGGTGGTGCAGCTTCAATTGTATCAATGGTTGATATTTGCAATAGCGTAGATAATGGTTTATTAGACTTGAACTTAGCTGATGCAACTTGCTTTGAGTACTTAGCTGGAGGTGTAGCAGGAATTGATACAGCTTGTATTGTAGTCTGTGATGCGTTAGGAAATTGTGATACAACAATTTACATCCTAACTGTAATACCGACACCAGATACCATTACAGTTACCTTGAACTTAGGAACAGATAGTACACTTTGTATTCCTGTACCAGAATTACCAGGTAATATTAATAGTGTCTCTGTTGGATGTGGAAATCCTATCAATGCAACATTATCAATAAATTCACCTGATACTTGTATTGTTATTGATGCAACAGCACTTGGAGCAGATACGACTTGTATTGTAATCTGTGACGACCAAGGCTTCTGTGATACGACATATTTAATCATAGACGTATTGAATGCCTTAAATGCACCAGTAGCGTTAAATGATACAATTCAAGTTTGTACAACAGGAACAGTTTACGTTACGGATAATGATACAATTAATGGAGCAGTAGAAAGCATAACCATACTATCATTACCTTCAAAAGGTGTAGCTAACGTTAATGCTGACTTCTCAATTGATTATGAAGTCATTGATGATAGCTCGTTACCTTATATTGATAGCTTTACTTATGTGGTTTGTAATGCGAGTGCTTGTGATACAGCAACCGTTATTGTAAATGGTGAATGTAGTGGACCAATCAAAGTACATACAGGTTTCTCACCAAATGGTGATAACATGAATGATACTTGGACTATTGAAGGTATTGAAAACTACCCAGATAATAAAGTGATGGTCTTCAATCGTTGGGGTAACTTAGTTTACGATAAAGAAGGGTACTTGAACGATTGGGATGGTACATGGAGAAGTGATAATTTACCTGATGGTACTTATTTCTACTTAGTAGAAGTTAATATTAACGGTAAGACAGAAACTTTCTCTGGATATTTACAGATACATAGATAAGATAGATATCAATCGTGGCAGGTGATTTTTAGAAAAATCGCCTGTCACGAAAAATAATTTTTGTCATGCAACACTAAAATGTGATTAGTGTGACAGCCTTTTATTGAATTGGCATGGTCTTAGTCATTTAATAAAATAAGAACGGAATCTTCTAATTCATTATTCAAATTAAACAGCAAAACCAAATACCCATGAGAAAATTATTACTAATTGGGTTAGTATTCTTCATCACAATCACATCAGGTCAAGCACAGCAAGACCCGATGTTTACAAAATATATGTTTAATACACTTATCTTTAATCCTGCTTATGCTGGATCAAAAGAACACATGAGTGTTACATTATTACACCGTGATCAGTGGTGGGGATTAGATGGAGGCCCAACTACACAGACATTGACGATACACTCTCCAATGAAAGGTAATCGAGTTGGAATCGGAGGAAGTTTACTTCACGATGATATTGGTCCAACCAAAGAAATTAAATTAAGTGGCTATTATTCTTATAGAATTAGTTTTAATGATGGTAAGTCAAAGCTTTCGTTTGGTTTATCTGCTAGTGTAAGTAATTGGCAAGCTGATTTTTCTGAATTAGTATTAGATAATCTAGCAGATCCTGCATTTACAGCACCACAACAGGAATGGTTACCTAATGCAGGAGTAGGTATTTTTTATTATAATCCACACTTTTATTTAGGTTTATCTGTTCCTAGCGTATTAAATAACACCTTTGAAGAAAATAAAGGAGGAACTACTCTTCAAGCTGCACAAGTAAGACACTATTATTTAGGTGGCGGTTTGATTTTACCTTTTGATGCAGCAAATACAATTGTATTTAAGCCATCATTTTTAATCAAAAACTCTAACCTTTTTGGTGAATTCCAAGATGATGCAATGGGAAATGTGGGTGCGCCTACAGAGTTTGATATTGATTTATCATTATTGTTTTATGAAGCATTATGGGTAGGAGCGTCATTCCGTTCGGCATTTGAAGGCTTTAATGGTGACAGTTCTTTTGACTCGGCAGATATTTGGGTCGCTTACTTTTTAAGAAATGGATTTAGAGTTGGTGCGGCTTTTGATTATACATTAACAGAACTACAAAGACCAGCACAAGGTTCGTTTGAGGTGATTTTGGGATATGAATTTTCATATAAAGAATCTGCAATTCTTACTCCAAGATATTTCTTCTAAATAGTATTTTATTTTTTTAATAAAATATAGTTATAAACAAAAAAAGTTTATAACTACAAAAGGTGCTGAATACAGGCACCTTTTGTAGTATATGGTACTTTTTTATAGAAAACGTATTTTTTTTAAAAATAAGAACAACGCTAACAGAAAGTATTGACTTTTAACTTATTATGAAAATACCGTTCTCTATTTTTATAGAAATGTAATATATTTGTAATATTATTTTATTTTAAGCCATTATTAATTCAACGAAAAAATCTTTTATGAAAATGAAAGCTAGACACATCTTGACCGCATTGCTATTCTTAGCATGTTTCGCTTTTGATGCTTCCGCCCAGAAAGCATCTTTACAAAAGGGAAACAAAGAATATGATAGATTTAATTATCATAAAGCCATACCTTTATACCTTCAAGTATTGGATAAGGCAGATGTTCCTGAGGCAAAAATTAAATTAGCTGAAAGTTACAGAAGAGTTAATAACTGGACAGAAGCAGAATATTGGTATGGACAAATTGTACACTTACCAGATGCAAAACCTGTTTATAGCTTGTATTACGGTAAAGCCTTGCAAGCCAATGGTAAATGTGATTTAGCCAAAGAATGGTTTGAAGAATACTCAAGAAGAGAGCCAGACGATTTGAGAGGAAAGTTATTATCGAAAGCTTGCACAAAAGATGAAATTGAAAGAATGATTAACAAATGTAATTTTTGTTATGAAATCCAGCCAGTTCCAATTAATACCAAGTATGATGATTTTTCACCTATGTTCATAGATGGAGGACTTGTATTTGCTTCTGAACGTGACGAAGGAGGTATGATTGAAAGAACGCACGAATGGACAGGTTATCCTTTCTTAGAGTTGTTTTTTACACAAGTTGATACGCTTGACCAAGAAAATTTTGAATATACTTACGAAAAGAAACCTAAAGAATATCGTAAGGAATTAAATACAAAATATCACGATGGACCTATTGCTTTTTCAAGAGACCAAAAAACGGTTTACATCACTCGAAATAATTATTTTGAAAGAAAAAGAGATAAAGATGACGAAGGAGTTACTCGTTTGAAAATCTTTGTTGGAGATAGAAAAGGGGACAAATGGACAAATCTACAAGGTTTACCATTTAACTCGGATGAGTATTCAGTAGCTCATGCTACGATTGCACCTGATGGTCAAACATTATATTTTTCTTCTGATATGCCAGGTGGATTTGGCGGAATGGATTTATACTATTCAGAAAACGAAGATGGAATTTGGGGACCGCCAATCAATTTAGGCCCACGAATTAATACAGAAGGACACGAAGTATTTCCTGTTTATCACCATAGTTCTAATAAATTGTACTTTGCTTCTGATGGTCAAGTAGGTCTAGGAGGTTTGGATATTTATTATGTTATTGATAATGATGGTGTTTGGACACCTCCAGCCAATGTTGGTGCGCCTATCAACTCAAAGTATGATGACCATAGTATCATCTTAAATGATGACGAATCATTTGGGTACTTTTCATCTAATCGTACAGAAGGAGCAGGACGTGATGATATTTACAGCTTCCGCAAGAAAGTTGTAAAAGTAGAAGTATTGGTTTATGATTTGATTACAAATGAGCCAATTCCA
>CAKZLT010000026.1 GCA_937127195.1 uncultured Saprospiraceae bacterium | reverse complement strand
CTATTGAAAATATACAAGTTACCGATGTTTTAGGACGAATAATTTATACCGAAAATGGTTTGAATACTAATGTTGCAATTATAAATACACAAGGATTAAGTAGTGGTATGTACCATGTTTTTATAAAAACAAAAGATGGAATTTATACAGGAAAGGTAGTGAAACAATAGAGAGAAAGTTTTGCTAACGAAGACCTGCGAAGGCTGACCGTCTTCGCAGGTTAAAAGTAAAAAGAATGAAAAAGACAACACATTACTGGATTAGAAAATCGCATCGTTATTTGGGATTGTTTACAGGTATTCAATTTCTGATGTGGACGATTGGCGGTTTGTATTTCAGTTGGACAAATTTGGATGATATTCATGGTGACCAATTTCATAAAGAACATGAAATGCACCATACTATTCCAAGTCATTTACTGGCAAATATTAAAGACAGCACTTTACAAATCGAAAGTATTCGATTGCGATTTATTGACCATCAGCCGCATTTTTGGATAAATGACGAACAGTTGATTGAGGCTAAAACAGGCGAAACGAGAGGAGAAATCACAAAGGAAGAAGCATTAGGCATTGCTCAAATGCACCTTGTTGATGACTTGAAGGTAAAGAAGATAGAACGCATTGATACAACTGGAAAACACCACGAATACCGAGAAAGACCTTTGCCTGCTTGGGTGATTTCCTATGAAGGCAGCGATAAATTGAAGGCGTATGTCAGTGCAAAAGATGGCGGTTTTCAAAGAGTAAGGCATCAATCTTGGCGAAATTTTGACTTCCTCTGGATGATGCACACGATGGATTACGAAGGACGAGATAATTTTAATAACTGGCTATTGAGAATATTTTCAGTAGTGGGTTTAGTAACTATTTTATTGGGATTTGCTTTGTTCTTTTATTCTTCAAATACCATTAGAAAATGGCGAAAACGGAAATGATAATCAGAATATTTTAAAACTAAAAAAGATGAAAAAATACATTTTAGGCTTTTTAACAATCATTTTAATCGGAATGGGTTGTGCTAATAATTCAGAAACAACTGTAGATAATCATTCGGAACACGAACATAAAGAAGAAGATAAGCCGAAAAAGAAGTCGCTTAGCCCTCGAACACAAGCGATGGCAAATATTGGCGAAACCCATGTTCATGTTGATTATTCTGCGCCAAGTGCGAGAGGTCGAATGATTTTTGGTGGCTTAGTCGGCTATGACAATGTTTGGGTGACAGGCGCACATAGTGCGACTTCTATTGATTTTTCGACTGATGTTGAAATTGACGGTCAAACTATTCCAAAAGGGAAGTACGCCTTTTTTACTATTCCAAATCAAGAAGAATGGATATTGATTTTGAATAAAAATTATGAACAACATTTATCAGATGATTATGATGAAGCCTTAGATGTTATTCGAGTGAAAGTAAAACCCGAAACATTGGAAGAAAAGGTAGAAACTTTGACCTATGAAGTCACTGAAAATGGAATGTCTGTCGCTTGGGAAAATGTAAAAGTAAGTTTACCAATAAAAAGTAAAAAATAATGAAAAATCAAAATATTAAAATCATAACGTTTGTCCTGATTGCCTTAGTAGGTGGTTTAGGCTTAGGCTATGTTTTGTTTGGTGGAAATGACAGCCATGAAGAGCATAATCATAGTGAAGGTTCCGTGACGGCTGGCGAAACAACCTACACTTGCTCCATGCACCCACAAATCCGTCAAAACGAAATGGGTATTTGTCCGATTTGCGAAATGGATTTAATACCGCTTGATGAAAATACATCAAGCGACCCGTTGGTTTTGGAAATGACCGAAGCAGCCGTTAAGTTATCGAATATCCAAACGACGATTTTAGGACAAACAGGAAAAGCATCTAAAGAATTTACCCTTTCGGGAAAAATACAAGCGGACGAACGCACGGCAGCAAGTCAAGTGACGCACTTGCCAGGACGATTAGAAAAAGTCTATGTGACTTATACTGGCGAACGAGTAAGCAAAGGTCAAAAAGTAGCCGAAATCTATTCGCCTGAGTTGATTGCAGCACAACAAGAATTATTAGAAGCCTTGAAATATAAAGACATTAACGGCTCGTTGATAGAAGCGGCTCGTAAGAAATTATATTATTGGAAAATTCCGCAAAGCCTTGTAACACAAGTAGAACAGAGTGGAAAAATTCAAGAAACGTTCACATTATTTGCCGAAACTTCGGGCGTGATTTCTAATCTTCGGGTGTCAGTTGGTGATTATGTTCGACAAGGACAATCGTTGTTTGATGTTTTGAACCTAAATCAACTTTGGGTACTTTTTGATGCTTATGAAGAAAATTTAGCGGACATCACTGTTGGTGATAGAGTAAGTTTTACTACTCCTGCCGTACCTAATCGCACTTTTACCACTCGAATTACTTTCATTGACCCGACTATCAATCCGCAAACTCGTACCGCTTCACTTCGTGGCGAAATCGTAAATAGTGGCAATAAGCTCAAACCAGAGATGTTTGTTACAGGAACGCTTCAAGCTAAAGTAAATGCTTCCGCAAAATTGACTATTCCAAAATCAGCAGTGATGTGGACAGGCACTCGCTCGGTCGTTTATATCAAAGTTCCAAATACAGAAATACCGTCTTTTAAGTTTCAAGAAATTGAAATAGGTGAAAGTATTGGTTCTAATTATTTGGTAAAAAGTGGTTTAGAAGCAGGTGAAGAAGTGGTAACGAATGGTGCATTTACGATTGATGCAGCAGCACAATTGAACAATCAAGCGAGTATGATGAACCAAAATGTAGCCATAAAAGGCGCAGTTGAAAGTAATGATATTCCAGATTTTCAAGCGAGTACACCAAAGAAATTTAAAGAACAACTTAATGATTTAGCCAATGAATATCTGAATTTGAAAGATGCTTTTGTACAAACAAATGATATGGCAGCGACAAAGTCCGTATTAGCATTCCTCAATGCATTAGAAAAGGTAGATATGTCTTTGGTAAAAGGTGATGCTCACTTATATTGGATGAAGCAACTAAAGGTCTTTGAAACACATGGTAAAAAAATAGGAGAACTAAAGGATATTGAAGCACAACGCAAGCAATTTCAGTTTGTGTCAGATGCTTTAATAAATAGTCTTCAAGCATTTGGAACGGAAGGAAAGGCATTGTATAAACAGCATTGTCCAATGGCTTTTGATAATGCTGGT
>CAKZLT010000025.1 GCA_937127195.1 uncultured Saprospiraceae bacterium | reverse complement strand
TATTCTAACCAGCTGAACTACCGGACCAATTATTTGATTTTTGTATAAGAAAAAAGTAGCGGTCCGGACGGGATTCGAACCCGCGACCCCATGCGTGACAGGCATGTATTCTAACCAGCTGAACTACCGGACCATTTTTTTCTTAAAAAAGTGCTTAGCCGCTTTTGACTAGAGCGATGCAAATGTAAGATAGTTTTTTAATTCTCACAACTTTTAAATAAAAAAAAATCTATTTTATTTGGTTGTTATTTTAACAAATCAAGGTTCGATGGTTATAGTCTCCTAAATATCAATCACTTCTGATTTTTTTTGACCGCTAATTTTTTTTTATTTTTTTTTAAAAAAAAATTTAATTCAAACTTAGGAAAGGATAAAAAGAGCTTTTTTTATAAAAAAAGAAGTTCTAATTACTTTTACAAAATACTTTAATATTTTTGTGGTTATTATAAACGCATTGGAGTAAATCCTAAAAGCATTTTTAAAAAATAGAAAAATAACTTTGTAATGACTAGGAAAAAAATTGTTGCTGGAAACTGGAAAATGAATACAACGATAACAGATGGTACAGCATTGGCGCAAGCAGTGACTGATGGTGTAACACCCATAAAAACAACTGTTATCATGTGTACTCCAGCTACGCATTTACATACAGTAAGCGAAATTGTTAAGGAAAAAAGTAATATACATACAGGTGCTCAAAACTGCTATCCTGCCGAAAAAGGTGCTTATACAGGCGAATTGTCCGTTAGTATGATTGAGGCCGTAGGTGCAGAATATATCGTGATTGGTCACTCTGAAAGAAGAACTTACTTTGATGAAAGTGGTGATTTTTTGGCTAAAAAGGTAGATATTACCTTGGCTGGCGGATTGACTCCGATTTATTGTTGTGGCGAAGCTTTAGATATTAGAGAAGCTGGAACACATGTAAAATACGTTGGTAATCAGCTAAAAGCTGAGTTATTTCACCTTTCTGCCGAAGATTTTGGTAAGGTGATAGTTGCTTATGAACCGATTTGGGCAATAGGTACAGGCGTTACGGCAAGTCCTGCACAGGCGCAAGAAATGCACGCAGAATTGCGTCAATTGATTGCGAATCAGTATGGTGAAGAAGTGGCTAACGGGACTTCTATCTTGTATGGTGGTAGTGTAAAACCTGCTAATGCAACCGAATTATTCTCTTGTCCTGATGTTGATGGTGGATTGGTTGGAGGTGCTTCTTTGAAAGCAGAATTGTTTGTGCCAATCATTGAGGCAATGGAAGCGTTGTAGGGAATTAGTGAAGAAAAATAAATAACTAGCACCATTCTACTTTTTCTTCACTTGATGCTGGTTGCGAGTTACTTTTATTAGTAACAATAAAGCAACTTGTAATTGAAAAATCAAAATTCATTTTTTCAATAAACATCGGACGTTTTGGAGAAAAGGCGTTCGATGTTTGTATTTTATAAAATAGGAAGAAGGATAACAAATGAATTATTATAATTATAAAATCACTTGTGATACGGCATTGATAGAAATGCTGATTGCCATGTTTACGACAATGCCTTTTGAGGCGTATCAGGAGTTAGAAGACGGTTTTCATGCTTATATTGCTGAAAAAGATTATTCGGATGAAACAGACGCGGCTTTAGCGACATTTCAAAAAAGTTTTGATTTTTCTTTTGAAAAAGAATTTGTTCCTTATAAAAATTGGAACGAAGAATGGGAAAAGAATTTTGAACCTGTCGTTGTTGGTGATTTTTGTGGAATTCGTGCAGATTTTCATCCTCCGTTTGAAAATATAGTCCATGATTTGGTGATTAATCCTAAAATGGCATTCGGAACAGGGCATCACGAAACGACTCACATGATGGTCGAAGTGATGCAAAATTTTGATTTTAAGGATAAGAAAGTCTTAGATTTTGGTTGTGGAACTGGAATTTTGGCAATTTTGGCCAGTAAAATTCATGCGAACCCAATTGATGCTGTGGATATTGAGGTTGAATCTTATGAAAACACGATTGAAAACGCTGAAAGAAATGAGGTTTTTAATATAAAAACTTACCAAGGTTCTCTAGAAGTGATAAAAGATAGTGATTACGACATTATCCTTGCTAATATCAACCGAAATGTAATTTTAGAATATCTTCCTTCGTTGTATAATAAGGTCAAAAAAGGAGGTTGGATTGCATTTTCTGGATTTTTGAAAGCAGATGAAAATTTATTGCTTGAAAATGCTAAAAAAGCTGGTTTTGAGTGGCAAAGCTCGAAGCAAAGAGGAAAATGGATTTGCCAGCTTTATCAAAAATAATATACCTTCTTTTTTCTAGTTTTCATTTATTCATCACGTTTACTCAACTCCTAAAAATTGAGTAAACGTGATTATAGTTGTATTCACTCCTTTCGTGATTTTTATAAAAAACATTTTACTTAAAAAGCGTTTTATGGATGTTTTATTTTTTTCAAAAAAAGAAACTTAGTAACAGAGAAAAGATAACTTCGTCATTTATAACACGCAACTTGAATTACCTATAGAAATATGAAAAAATTATTAGTACTGATTTTTGGGCTATTGGTATTACAATCAACTAGTTATGGGCAAGGATTAGACTCCTTTTCGATGGATAAAACTAAATTTATCAAAGAACTGGAAAAATTTGTAACTGCCAACAAACGAAAAAACATAGAAGCGACCTTTGAAGAGTTTCAAGTTCATTTTGAAGGCGGGCGTTTTACGGATAGTCAATATGTCAAAATTCATACGCTTTTTGATTTGATGCTAGACAAGAAAATGAGAGCAAACCCCTATTTTTATCAATACTTGAAAGTTGTCAATGTAATGGTAGAAAAAGGGCAGTATGAAACTCATTTTGATATTTGGATGGATATAGTCTATGAATATATTAAAAATGTCAAACGTTCTAAGTTGAAAAACTTTAACTCGTATATGCTGTTTTTTGAAAATTTTTATAAAGAAAAAGCCATTCGATATACCAAAGAAAAGGGACTACAATGGCTTTACACTTCGGATGAATATGAGTTCAAATTAAAAGACAATGAAATCGAGGTTTATTTCCCAAAAACAGATTTGATAGGAAAACGTAAAGAGGATACGATAATGATTAATAAATCCTCGGGGTATTATTATCCACTTAAATTTCTATGGAACGGGGACAAAGGAGAAGTGAGTTGGAGTCGAACTGGTGTGACAGAAAACGTATATGCTTCATTTGAGGCTTATACCGTAGAAACGAAGAAAAATACTTATAGTGTAAAAAAAGCATTTTTGCATCATCCAACTTATTTTGATGAGCCGCAAGAAGGTAGCTTTACGGATAAGGTTGTCGTTAATTCTGGAAAAAATGGCTCTTACCCTCGTTTCAAATCGTTTAGTAGTCGTATTTTAATTAAAGAAATTGGTGAAAACATTCGGTATATTGGCGGATTCGAAATGGAAGGACGTGGCTTAGTAGGTGCTGGAGGAGAGTTGAATCAAGCAAGGTTGGATTTTTATAAAAAAGATAAAACATTGGCATTGACGGCTTATTCTGATAAATATATTATTCGCCCTGGAGAATATATTGCTTCGTCGAAAGCAAATGTTAGTGTTTATTTGACGGCAGAGGATTCTATTGACCATCCGAGTTCAAACTTTAGATTTGATATTGAAAAACGTGAATTAAAGTTAGAAAGAAAAGGAACAGGAAATACAAAAACGCCTTTTCGTAACTCGTTTCATCAAATAGATATTATTGCGGAAAACCTCATTTGGGGAATTGATAGTGATTCTATTTCTATAGGGAAAAATATAATCAAAGGGCTTGGAAGTCGTAAAAAATTAGCTTCATTTGAATCCAAACATTATTTTAACTTTCAAAAGTATTCATCATTTCAAAATATTTCTACAACTAACCCTATTACGATTATAAAAGTGTTAGAAGCAGCTAAACATTCTAATGAAATTGATGCGAATGAATTGGCAAAAGCATTGAATCCTAAATATAGCGTTCGAACGATTATTCCGCTTTTGCAGGATTTGGTAGAGTCTGGATTTATATTGTATGATAAAGAAAATGAACTAATTATAGTTAATAAGAAGGTGCTTAGATACTCTGATGCTAGCCGAAAAATGGTTGATTATGATGTAATTAATGTAATTTCAGCATCAAAGAATTTGAATGCTAAGATTGATTTGACCGATAATGCATTGGATGTAAATGGTGTTGCGAATGTGGTATTGAGTGATTCTCAATTGGTCGCTTTTAAGCCATATTTGGGAGAACTTAAAATTAAAAAGAATAGAAATATTGATTTTGATGGTCGATTGTATGCTGGTTTTGGAGTTTTTCAAGGAAAGGAATTTAAGTTTGATTATGAGGAATTTAAAATTCACTCTAATTCGATTGATTCACTTGTACTCAGGATACCTAATCCTGATCCTAGTTACGTTCCTGAAAACCCCAACCGCCCTA
>CAKZLT010000024.1 GCA_937127195.1 uncultured Saprospiraceae bacterium | reverse complement strand
ATTAAGGAAACTGGTTTTTGGGTTTTTTTAACTTTTTAGTTGTTTTTTTAGCTTTATGTTTTTACCGTTTTTTGGCTTTTTATCAACGCTTTTCGATATTAAGTGAAAGAATAAATTCAGAAGAATAATGAATCCATATATAGTAACGGCGGATTGGTTGAATGAAAATTTGAACAATAAGGATTTAGTAATTTTAGATGCTCGACAAAGCAATAATAAGGCTGGGTTAGTTTCTACTTTTGAAAATATTCAAATTAAAGGGGCTATTCATTTTGATATTAAAAAGCAATTTAGTGATTTGGAAAGTGCTTATCCGAATATGTTGCTGGATGCAGTTCATTTTGAAAAAAAATGCCAAGAATTAGGAATTAACCAAAATAGCAAAATTGTAGTTTATGATGATTTAGGAATTTATACAAGCCCCAGAGTTTGGTGGATGTTTAGGATAATGGGACACAAAAACGTGGCAGTACTAGATGGAGGTTTACCAGAATGGTCTATGAAAAATTATAGCACAGAAAGTTTTGGAAGCACCTCAAAAATAAGAAAAGGTAATTTTAAGGCTGCCTTTCAAGTTGAAAAGGTTGTTGATTTGAATTTTGTAAAAGAAAACATCAACACTGAAGAGCGAATAGTTATTGATGCCCGTTCATCAGGTCGCTTCAATGGCACAACACCCGAACCCAGAAAGGGGCTTCGAGGCGGAAATATTCCGAAGTCGATTAGTTTACCATTTCAAATGGTGCTAGAGAATGGCAAATTCAAATCTTTTGAGGAAATTCAAGTTGTTTTTGATAATTTATCAATTAAAAAGGAAGATGCTTTGATTTTTAGTTGTGGTTCTGGAATTACAGCTTGTATTATATATATGGCAAGCGAAATGATTTCGGATAATCCAAAAGCGATTTATGATGGTTCGTGGACAGAATGGGCGCAGGAAGTGTAAGAAAAACCGAAGAAGTCGCTACCAATGTTTTGGCACTAATCGGACTTACTAACTCAGACTTTTTCAATCTTTTTTTTGCCAAACTGTTTTGGTGATTCCTTTTTCTGAGCGCATTACTTGTGCTAATTGGTTTTTATCGAAGTTCTCTAATGTTGCAACACGATTGTAAAGTTCCTCAAAATTAGTTGCGCGACTCGGAATTGACATGACTTTACGCCACGGATAACTATGTAATCTTAGCCAAGTTTCAGAAGCAAACGAAGGGTCTTTTGAATTGATGGATTTGATTGTAATTTTTCGAATGTCTTCCCATTCCATTTCTTGTTTTTTGCTATTTTCATGAGTCCATTCTACAAAATCCTTATGCATAATGACTTTGCAAGAACCTTTTATAGGAATAAGTCGATTTCTTTGCCAGAGCGCGATTAATAAATAACAATAGGTAACTGTACCCAAAAGAATACTAATCAGGAGTTTATTAGTATCAAAAGTTATGATTGCAGTTGCTAGATAGACAAATGCAAAAATATAAACCAATAATATAACTCGATTGAATGTCAGTTTGTTGAATATCATTTGATGTGATTTTGAAGTATAAACAAACCTTAGTCGCCCATGAAGTTAACTGTTATGATTAACTTCACGGATTACTAATTTAATGATTTTATAAATATAAACATGAAAAGTTGTTAATTGTTAGTTTTTCTTTTATAAACTCATAAAGAGTTAAAAAACGGGTGCATAACAAATTGTCGGAACAGTAGAAAAAACATTTGCCCAATCTTTAAGATTCCGCCAATCTAATATGCGACAACTTGTTATGCAGCCCCCAAAATGCTTATGCTTTGGTTAAAATATTTTTAAAATTGATTTTGACATTTAGGTGTTGCCCTAATTTGACAAAAGTATCAACCCAATCTTGATCGTAAACCATTTGCCCCATTGCAGTTCTATTCTTCGACATTGAGTAGTATAAATTTTGAGATTGCCATACGTCAGGCTCCAAGTCTAGTTCTGATAATAAATCAAAGATTTTATTCAATTCCGTAATTCTGTCAATACTTTGCAAATCAGCTTCTAATCGATGTAATGCTTTTACAACATTTTCATTGACAATCAATTGAAGTGATTTTTTGTCTTGAACTCTTACGCCCCAACGTTTGAACTCAGCTACAATTTTTTTCAATTGACGAACGTGAAGTAAATCTTGATTGAAAAAATTATGTAAGTCATTATTCAAAATATATTGAATAATGCCCTGATGTTCGTTTCTAATAGGCAAATTATCCTTCAAAAAGGCATTCAATAAATGGTAATTATCATAATAAATACCACGAAGAGAAACTTCTGTCGGAACAAGATTTGCTTCTAAAATTTGATTAAGAATTTTGATTTTTTCATCCTTAAACAAATCATCCATCGAATACAACTTGCCACCAAAGTATTTTTGCATCAATGTCAGTACTTTAGATAAATTACTGGATTTGAATGCAGGCTGAATTTGAGAACGCATAACATCGAAGGTATCACGTTCCATGTTCAATGAAATATGTCCAATGATATTTTGCTGACCAAGATATATTACTGCAAAGCTAAAATGTTTTTCAGAATGAGTAATTCTTGATTTAATGGTTGTTCTACCGACCGCTAACTTTTGGCGACCAGCTTCTTTTATCTCATACAACTCACTGGTAGCAGAGTAATTATTGAATATTCTGAGTTTATCTGGAAATTTTTCAAATAAAGACAAAATTGCATAGTGCATTCCTGTTCTTTCCAAACCAACCTGAACGGGTAAGGTGAATTTCTTATAAATAACAGCACCGTTTTGATGCTCGGGCAGATTACTTTTTGCCAACCTTAATCGTTCAATGAACTCTTTTTCAAAATCTATATTACCAACCTGACGTGCATAATAAATAGCACGACAAGCATATTGTAAAATTTGAGTCGTTTCTAATCCAGATACTTCTGTAAAAAACCAACCACAGCTTGTAAACATATACATAGCGTTGCGCTGCATTTCCAACAATCGAAGAATTTGAACTTGGTCATCTTTCGTATAATCCGCTTTAAGTGCGTGTTTTTCTAAAAATCTATTGACTGACTCGTCGCTTCTATTCGTAATAACATGAATAAAATCGTTTCGTGCAGCCCACGGATCTTTGAGCAAATAACCTGCTTCGCGGTTATATACTTCAATCAAATTATCACGAAGCCAGTCCAATGCATTTCTTAAAGGTTCGCGCCAGCTTTGTGTCCAACCAGCTTGCCCGCCTGTGTGACAACCACAGTTAGAACGCCAACGCTCAACTCCATGAACGCATGACCAAGAGCTACTTTCGTGTATCTCAACTTCGTATTGTGGTGGAAATTTCTCTAAGTATTCACCGTAATTTGTCAGTTTGGCAATACTATTTTTTTCGATATGATTTAAGCAACCTGCCAAAGCCATATCGCCAAATCGGTGATGATGCCCGTAGCTTTCTCCATCCGTAGCAATATGCGACAATTGCGGCTCAGTATTGCCATCTAACGCGCCTAATATGCGACTAGCAAAACGACTACCACTCGCCAAAAGGTTGTTGAAAGCGACATCTTGAGCCACTTGACCATCATAAAAGAACAATGCCATTGTTTTTCCAGAAGGTAATTTGCACAAATAAGGACGACGCGGATCAACCTCTGCATGACCTAATTGTGTCCAATTTTCATCACCAATTTTGCGAAAAGATTTAGCTTGACGAGGTGCTAATACTGTAAATTTGAGTCCGTGCTTTGCCATGACTTCGAGCGTATCGGTATCCACCGCCGTTTCCGCAAGCCACATTCCTTCTGGCTTGCGCTCAAAACGATTTTCAAAATCCAAAATTCCCCAAAGTATTTGGGTTTCTTTATCTCTTTCATTAGCCAAAGGCATGATGACATGAGAATGAGATTGTGCCATCGCATTTCCGTGTCCTCCAAAATATTTTTGACTAATCTTATCCGCTTTTAATATCGACTTATAAGTCGCGGGGTCTTGCTGCTCCATCCAAGAAAGGAGCGTAGGTCCAAAATTGAAGCTAATTTTCGCATAATTATTGACAATATCAGTAATCATCCCATCTTCACCCAAGATTCTTGAAGCTGCATTTGGTGCATAGGCTTCTGCATTAACGCGCTCATTCCAGTCATGATAAGGGTGCGCAGAGTCTTGATATTCAACAAATTCCAACCAAGCATTCTCGCGTGGAGGTTGGTAATAATGTCCATGAATACACACATATTTCATTTGCCTAATAGTTTATGCTTGATATAATAAATGTAAAATTAAACTATTTTGATATTAGAGAGTAAGAAATAAAGACCCGAAATAAATAATCTGCTCAATAGACTTTATTCTAAATAATTTTGTATGAAGCTAAATTATCTTTTAAAATTACTCTTCGTTGGCAAAATGCTCATTTAGCACGGCTAAACTCCGCTTTTACCGCCTTGATTAGCTTTAAAATCTAAATTTCCATTCATTACAAAACCATTTTAGAATAAAGTCTATTAAATAAATAGAATTTTATTAATTGCTTCTTATCTTTATCTCTTTATATAGCAAAATGTCACCCTATAAGATCAAAATATATCAAAAAAAATATTAATAGGAATCTTTTAGTGCTTTATTTAGAATAAAGTGAGGGTAATTCAGTTT
>CAKZLT010000023.1 GCA_937127195.1 uncultured Saprospiraceae bacterium | reverse complement strand
AATGCAATCTCTGGAAGTACGGTACCAGATGAGTCTAGTAATTCAAATATAGGTACTATTCAACCTGTTCCAGCACCTGTGAGCTTTGATGTAGATTTCAATGCTCAACCTATCTGTGCAGATGCTACTGAATGGTTAGTACCAATTGATGTAGGTGCAGCAACTGCTGATATAGCTGCGATTAGTTTCGTTATAGATTATGATAATACGAAGTTGACTTATGATGCTCTTGAAAGCGTAAATCCTAATTTGACAGGTGCTACTCTTGACAATACAGGTAACTTATTAATCAGCGACAATAATGGTAAAATTACTATTTCATGGATAAATACTACTCCTGCTGCTATTAGTAATGCAACCATTTTGACATTGAAATTTGTTCCTGCGAATGGTACTGCTGATTTTAGTGCAATTGCAGGTCAAACAACCGACTTTACTTGGGATGAAACCATAACAGGCAACTGTGAATTTTCTGATAATGCGTTTAATATTTTAAATGCAACTTTCAATGACCAAACAGGAGCTACTGTCAATGCAGCACCAACGGCAGGTTTGACTTCTGATGCGACTAATAACACGACTTTGTGTGCTGGTGATGCTGTAATATTCACAGGTACAGGCGGAACTTCTTACTCTTTTGATGTAGATGGCGGTACGCCAGTAGCGGGAACAGGAGCAGGTAGTGATGAATTTTCAACTACTGCATTGACAAATGGTCAAGTAGTGACAGTTACCGTTACAGATGCAAATGGTTGTTCTGCTTCTTCAAGTTTGACAATGGTGGTTAATCCATTGCCATCAGTTGTATTATCATCTGATGATGCTGACAATACTATCTGTGCGGGCGATGCTGTCACCTTTACAGGTTCTGGTGCAACTTCATATTCTTTTGATGTGAATGGTGGTACGCCAGTAGCTGGTGCAGGTGCAAATAGTGATGAGTTTTCTTCGGCTACATTAGCAAATGGCGACGTAGTAACTGTTACAGGTACTAATGCGAATGGTTGTATTAATACAGCAAGTATTACCATGACTGTTAATCCATTACCAACAGCAGGCTTGACTTCTGATAAAGCAGGCAACGCAGTTTGTATTGGTGAGACAATTACCTTTACTGGTACTGGTGGCGCAACTTACGAATTTTTAGTAGATGCTGGTTCTGGATATACAACTGCTCAAGCGGCAAGTGCTGACGCTAGCTATGATGTCAATACATTAGTAAATGGTGATAAAGTAAAAGTTACCGTTACAAATGCCAACGGTTGTGTGGCTACTTCTTCTGAAATTACAGTAACCGTTAACCCTTTACCAACAACTACTTTAGCCTCTGATGACGCAGACAGTAGAGTTTGTCAAGGTCAAGTGGTTACATTTACAGCGACTTCTGCTAGTGCGGATGAGTTCATTTTTTATGTAAATGCAGTAGAAGTACAAGCACAAAGTGCAGACGCTACTTACGAATACACAACGGGTACAGATGGTGATGTGATTACAGTAGTTGGTGTGAATACCACTAGCGGCTGTTCTCAGATTGCAGCAGAAACCTTCACAATGGACGTAGATGGTTGTCATTCTCTTTCTGGTAACTTGCTATATAAAAATAGTGCAGAAACTCCAATGGGTAATGTAGTCATTACGATTACTGGGCCAGGGTTAGCACCTAATACAACAATTACTACGGATAATACAGGTAGCTTTGCGATTGATAATTTATTCGACACGGAGACTTACAATTTCGCTTACGCTACGACTAAGTCACACAGCGGAACCAATTCCACAGATGCATTAAAAGCCTTAGCTGAAGCCACTAATCAAACTACATTGACTGGTTTGTATCTTGCTGCTGCTGATGTAAGTCAATCATCAGGTGTAACAAGTGCAGATGCCTTAGAGATTCAAAGGAGATTTGTCTTTGTTACTTCTACTGCATTTACAGGTGGATTAGATTGGGTTTTTGAAGCAGGTTCTTTCACGCCTAATGGTGGAGATATTACTGGTCAAAAATTGTATGCTTTAGCGATGGGCGATATTAATGGTTCTTACACGCCTAATATTATGGAGAATGGTACGCCTACTGTTAGTATGATTAACGATGGTCAAATGGTAGTGAACAATGGAGACAGAGTTCAAATTCCTGTTCGCATTAAAAATGGTGAAAACGTAGGTGCGATGTCTTTATCTATGTATTTCCCATCGAATGCGATGACTGTTCATGATATTACTTCGGATAATGGTACAAGCTTGTTGAATAATGTCAATGGTGATGAAATTCGTATGGCTTGGGCGGATATCAACGCTAAGTTATTCGCTGATGACGATGTGGTTTATTACATCGACGCTACGATTAACGATGTAGCTTTGTATAATGCAGCACCTCTAGGCATCAACTTAGTAAGTGAATTAGCTAATGCAATAGGTACAGTATTGGAAGACGTAACATTAGGTATTCCAACTATCAACGCAACTATCACAAACACAAATAGTATCGAAGCAGCAGCGGCAAGCGTTCGCAGCTTCCCGAATCCATTTTCTAACCAAATGACAATTGAATATGATTTGCCTTCAACAAGTCAAGTTGCTATTCAAATGTACAACTCATTAGGTCAAGAAATCGCTACTTTGGTGAATGAAAGCCAACAAGAAGGAACACACAGAGCAATCTGGAATGCTGACAACAAAGCGGCAGGTGTTTATTTCTATACAATTACAGTGACAGAAGGTACTAATAGTTACAAGAAAACGAAACAAGTAATCTTGGTTAAATAAGTACAATGACAGAATTAGTGAATGATAGAATTAGTGAATAACTTTTGATAATCAAAGTGTTATGTCACTTTAGATAGTTCATTAATTTTGCACGACTACTAAATTACCGTTTTTTGTAGCATATTTTTTATAAAAAAAGGCTTCCTTCTTCTGTGGGAAAATAAAAAATAAATCAAATGTCAACTTTACACGATTTTAAAATAGATAATCTCGAAGGCAAAACCATTGATTTTGCTGATTATAAAGGCAAGAAAATATTAATTGTCAATGTCGCTTCTGAGTGTGGATATACACCTCAATATGCTCAATTGCAAGAACTTTGGGATGCCAAAAGTGATGAAATGGTCGTTGTTGGTTTTCCTTGTAATGACTTTGGTGGTCAAGAATCTGGTTCTTCTGAAGATATTCAGCAGTTTTGTCAAGTGCGTTATGGTGTAACTTTTCCTTTGACCCAAAAAATCAGTATCAAAAAAGATATGCATCCAATTTATGAATGGCTCACTTCAAAGGCTCAAAATGGAGTAAAAGATAGTCAAATAAGTTGGAATTTTTGTAAGTTTTTAGTCAACGAAGAGGGGCATTTAATCAACTCTTATGCTTCAAGCGTGAGTCCTTTTGAAGTTTTGTAAAAAAAGATACTACAATATTAAACGGACGCACCTCTGATTTATAGAAGGATTTTTCTTAAGAACCAATATAATTACTATAAATAGTCTCTGAATTAACGCTCTTGTATAGCAAAACGAACCTAGATTAAAAGCGATGTAGCACCTAGTATTAAAGCGATTTACTCAATTGAGCTTGCCTGTCTTTATGACTTTGGCAAGCTCAATCGTAAAAAAACACTCATTCTATCACTTACCTGACGGCAAAGGCAGCTTCATTAATTCTGTCATTGTAAGTACAATGACAGAATTAGCGAATGATAAAATGAGTGAATAACTTTTGATAATCAAGGTGTTACTTCATTTTTAATGCCTAATTAATTTTGTCCAAGTACTTACTTACCTCAATTACTGTATAGCTCGATAAGCGACACTTTGCATTCGTGGACGAATATCTAATTTGATAATTTTACGGTTATTCATCACAGGAAAAGTACGATTAGAGCAAAAGACATAAACCATATTTTCCTTTGGGTCAGCCCAAGCTGAAATCCCCGTAAAACCTAAATGACCAAAAGCACGAGAAGAAGCCAAAGTAGAAACGTGTGTCATTTTTTTAGCTTTCAAAGCTTTCATATCGAATCCAATACCTCGACGCTTACTATTCGGATGACGCTGTGTAAATTGCCTAACAGTAGCTGGTTTTAGGAACTCCTTTCCATTATAAACGCCATTGTTTAATAGCATTTGCATCACAGCAGCTACGTCGGAAGTCTTTCCAAAAAGCCCCGCATGACCGCTTACGCCGCCAAGCATTGCTGCGCCCATATCATGAACGTAACCTTGTACGACTTGATTTCTGTAATAATTATCTGACTCTGTTGGAGGCATTTGCGACACATCAAAACGCTCCATCGGGTTGTAACCCATCGTAGATAAGCCCATCGGCTCATAGAAAGTCGTTCTGACATAATCTTCAAATTTTTCTTTAGTAACGTTTTCTACCAACTCGCGAATTAGATAAAAGCCCAAATCGCTATATTTATAGCCTCGTCGTTTTCTTAAAGGAGAATCTATGATTTCTTGAATGACCGTTTTTTTGTAATCTTCATTTATAAAAAGATTATTTGCAACTCGAACATTGAACTTGCCAGAAGCTTCCGTTTTATAAATATCCTTTACATAAGTTGGGTTTTTCGTACCAATAACGGTTTTTTTATAAAAAGGAATCCACGCTTTAAGTCGCGCTCGATGCGCCATAACATCTTTGATAATTAATTTTTCTTTGTTCGTTCCTTTAAGACTAGGAATGTAATCGCCTAATCTACGATTGATATTCACTTTGCCTTCGTCCACCAATTTCATCACCGAAATAGTCGAAGCACAAATCTTAGTAACTGAAGCCAAATCATAAATATTATCCTTAGTCATTGGCACTTCCTTGCGGTAAGTGTGATGCCCAAATGCCTTGTGATAGACGATTCTATTGTCCTTCGCCACCAAGACTTGAAGCCCAGGAGTTGCACGACCATTGATGGCTTCTCTAGCGATTTTGTCGATTTCGGAGAGCTTACGCTCGCTCATTCCGACTACCGAAGGCGATGCATATTGCAATACCTGACGGTCACCGACATTGACTCCATCGCCAAATTTGGCACTATAAGATGCCGTAACAGGTAAGCGACCTTTCATGACTACACCTCCAAAAATGCCTTTGGCTGCTACCTCCTGAGTTAAACGATTTTCTTCGTAAGCGACCACCAAACTTGGCACACCATCAAAGTATTTCAAACTATATGGACTTCCAAAAACAACAACGATGACGTTGGTTTCTTGACTTAATTTTTTGATAAAATTCACTGCACCAGTCGAAATTCCGTAATTCTTTTTAGGTGATTTACTCAAACCATGAAAACTAACAATAACCGTTTTTTTCTTTTTTAAAGAACGAATCAAACTACGCGAACGAGAAGAAGAAACACTTCGACCTGTATAATAATGTTTGATTCCTTTAGAATAAGTATCCATTGTTCTCTGAAAAGCCGTTCGACTTCCACGACCAATACTTACGGTTGCGATATTTTGATTGTCACGACGAGAAAGCGGCAAAGCATTTACATCATTTCGGACAGCAGTGAGTGCATTTTCATACAATTCCGTTTTTAATCGACGGGCATTGCTGCTGTTGAGTTCACTACTTAAGTTAGAACGACTGACGTTAGGTTTCGCATTTAAGCCTAATCGAAATTTATTAGCTAATACTTTTTTAACTTTTGCGTCAATTTCTGATTGATTTAATCTACCTTCTTTGATAGCTTTTTTGATGGCTTTGAGTGCCGTCGGAGTACTACTTGGCAACAATAAAATATCGTTTCCAGCTTCAAGTGCTTTGACTTCGAGTTCTCCATTTTTAAAATATTTACGAACCCCGTGCATCTCCAAACCATCCGTAAAAATTAAGCCTTGATAACCTAATTGGCTTTTCAATAAATCGGTAACTATTTTTCGCGAAAGCGAAGAAGGCAAATTTGGCGTGTTATCTAATGCAGGAATTGACAAATGTGCAATCATCATGCTACCAACGTTGTGCTGTGCCAATACTTTAAAAGGAAATAACTCCACGCTGTCTAAGCGTTCTTTATTATGATAAATAATTGGCAAATCCGCGTGAGAATCAACATCTGTATCGCCATGACCAGGGAAATGTTTGGCACAAGCTAGGAGCTGCCCATCTTGCATTCCTTTCATATACATATAGCTTTTGGCGGTAACATTGTGTCTATTTTCACCAAAAGAACGGTCATTAATAACAGGGTTATTAGCATTATTATTGACATCAACAACAGGCGCGAAATTGACATTAACACCGATTCGACGGCATTGGCGCGCGATTTCTTCCCCCATTTTATACAATAGGCGATTGTCCTGAATTGCTCCAAGCGTTAGTTGCTTCGGGTAAGAAACGGTTGTGCTTTTGAGTCGCATTCCTAAGCCCCATTCTCCATCAATGGCGACCATTAATGGCACTTTTTTGGATAACTTTTGGTAGCGATTCGTTAAGTCAGCTTGCTTAGAAGCCGTTCCTTGAAAGAAGCAAACACCACCCACTTTATATTTTTTGATTAGTTTTTCTACACCTCGAACGTGACTACTCCCCTTGTCCGAATGCGCTCGAACCATGATGAGTTGCCCCAGTTTTTCATCCTCCGAAAGTGCATCAAAAGTCCTGTTGACCCAAGCGATTTCTTCTCTTTTGTCTAGCTCTTCTTTGGCATTTAGTATCATGCTGTCAACTCCTGCTGGCACGCTCGTTAGTACAAATAATAAACATACGATAATACTTCCTCGCATAATTTTCTAATTCTTTTAATTCCTTTTTTGCAATGGTGTTCTTTGTTTTTTGGATTATACCTAATAATAGTAGGTTTTTCTTTTAGAATGCTATATTCACTCCAAAGTCACGTTCTCAAAGATAATTAATGAAATTTTAATATATATAATATATTATAAATTGTTTTGAAATACTTTTAATATTACAAACAAAAGTTCTCTTTTTATGAAAAAAAATAAAAAATCTCATTATTCTCACATTAGAAGTGGATAAATCTAATAAAGGGATGATGAATAAACAATAAAAATAAGGTATAACGGTAATTTAAATTAGCGGATACAGGAAAGTAGGTAAAAAGTTGAAGCTATTAGATAGTGTTTATGTTTAGTTATTTGAAACTAGAAGGATTAACCCCGACGGTTTCTTTAAAAACTTTAGAGAAATAGGCAACACTAGAAAATCCTGTTTGATTAGAAATTATATAAATAGGTTGATTCGCTTCTGTTAGTAATATTTTTGCTTTTTCGATTCGTTTGAATTTAATGTAATCTCGTGCATTTAAGCCTAAAAAACCGATTAGTTTTCGATGGAGCTGCATTCGACTAATATCAAGTTGTCGTGCAATGAAAGCTCCATTTAAGGATATGTTACTGATATTTTCTTCAATAATTTTTTCGACTTCAAGAATAGAAAACCCCTTTCCCATGTTAGTATATTTTAGAAAAAATTTATAATTCTTTTAGGGCTTTACTTAGTTTACTTAGTCATTTATCTCTTTATTTTAGTGATTGTCACCCATTAGTTAATAAGATGAGTCAATAATTTCAGTAGAGTAAAAAGGGAAAAAAAATTGATACTGTTTTTTTTGATTAAAAAGGACTACCAAAACAAAGCATCACTTTGCTTGTTATACCGTAAATTTTAGACCTTTTTAATTAAAAAATTACTGATTGTAATGCTTTGCAGTGATAACTCTGAAAGAGTTAAATATGAGTAGTCCCGAGCACTCGGGATGTAAACCCATGGTTCTAAGTTGAAAGTACACCAACTCTGAAAGAGTTGGTACTAGCTTCAATCCTTAACCACGGGTTTACCTCATATTCAACCCTTTCAGGGTTGCTAGACGTGAATTTTGCTATCACTGCAAAACGTTACAATCAGAAAAATCAATATCAATGAGCATTCTATTATACATCTTTGTCACGATATCAGCTTATGCAGGAATGGAGTTTATGGCTTGGTTTACCCATAAATACGTGATGCATGGCATTCTCTGGGTTTGGCATGAAGACCATCATCAGCCACATCACGAAAAAGAAGGTTTTTTTGAAAAAAATGATTTATTCTTCTTAGTTTTTGCTGTGCCAAGTGCTGCTTCTTATATGTATGGAAGCATGACACCGCACTTTTGGGTATTTTTTATTGGTGTTGGAATTTCGCTTTACGGATTAACTTATTTTCTTATCCATGATGTCTATATTCACCAGCGATTCAAATGGTTTAGAAGATTAGATAACAAATATTCTAGGGCTATTTTGCGCGCTCATGGCGTTCATCATGCCAAAAGAACTAAAGAAGATGGAAAAGACTTTGGTTTGTTAGTTGTTAATTCTAAATATTTCAAACCTAGAAAAGAATGGACTAAAAAGGATGAAAAGATTGTTCAGAATAATACAATATAGATTTTAAGTACATGAGCAAAAGTAATCCTGTATTCTAACTCGTCTTTTTGCTGTTCTGAATAGTCAAAAAATTATTTCAGTAGCTTTAAAAAGCTACTGAATAACGATTATTTATTGACATTTAATTTCAAAAATAATCGGCTCAGAGGTATAGAAAAATGTTTGCGTTTTTGGGTTAATCACCTTCAAGACAGCTTTCATTTTATCAGCATAAATTTCTTCTTTTTCAAAATTGTAAGGAAAAGAAAAACGGACTATTCCGTCACTGTTTATCGTTTTGGTAACGGCTCTTGTTCCATTTCTATTTCCAAATTCTATGAAATATTGGAGTGAACCGCTTTTTTGATTGGTCGTGATATTACCTGAAAATTGTATTGAAATAGGACATTTTCCATTATATCGCTGTGGTGTTACTTGCCAGTTAGTCTTCAATATTTTGAATGTTTTTGCATCAAGTTGATTGTCGCAGATTGCCAACATTTTACTAATATCATCAGACAAATACTCACACTCTTCAACATATTTTACATCAACTAACTCAGCTCTTGCCTTTGCAAACTCTTTATCATTCATTAGCCTACGCACCTTTTTGATACTTAATTCACAAGCTTTTTTGCTCTTATTAGATGTATTTTCTTTAGTAGGAATAATGGTTTTTTGTTGGTTTATTTCGTTATTATCAGGTTCGTTTTTCGCTAATTTTTGATTACAAATAGAAAGTAATCTATCAACTCTTTCATATAAAAAATTACAATCCTTTGCGTATTTTATATCAGTAAGCTCTAGTTTTGCTTTATCAAAAATCTCATTATCAAAAAGAATTTCTGCCTTTTCAAAACTTAACTCACAAGCTGATTTTTGGTTGCTATTAGAAGTGCTATTTTGGCGAAAGCCTACAAAGTAAACTAATAAACCAACTCCAACTAAAGCAATCGGAAGAATTAACTTCCAATTAATGGGAATAGAAGCACTTTTATTTATAGTAACAGAAGGCGTTTCTAGCGTTGGGCTTGGTTTTCCTTCTACTTTTTCATCTTCGATTTTGGTCAATAAGGTTAAAATCTGATTGTTAATACTACTTTTTCGGATAGATAAATCATTTCTATCAGCTAGATGTTGCATTTCATCACTAATAATAGCTTTTTTATTCGCACTAATCGAAAACGCGGTATCGCGATAAATATCATTATCCAACTTTGGTGCAAATTCCATGAGTTGATTAATTGCTTCAATGGTTTTACCTTTGGCAACTAACATTTGTATTTGCCTGATATTTGCTTCGATTTCTTGAATTGTCATGATGATAAAATTAAACTAATAATAAATATTAACCAATATACAAATAAGTCCGTTGCAAAGAAAGTCATTACTCCTTATTGTTCAGAAAAGAGACGCTTTTATTGGTAGCCCTTTGGAATACAATGTGAAGTTTTTTTTAATATTACAGAATAGTAACTAAAAATGTTAAAATTTTCTGATTATAACGAATTGCAGTGACGCACCTAAAGGCGCTTATACTCTTTTAATCACAAAATTGCTACAAACAGTGCCGCAGCTCTGCTGCTAAAGAACATATTTATAGCAGCAGAGCTGCGGCACTGTTTGTAGAATAAAAGTTACAAATAAAATAAAAGCGCCTTTAGGTGCGTCACCAA
>CAKZLT010000022.1 GCA_937127195.1 uncultured Saprospiraceae bacterium | reverse complement strand
GTGAAGCAATTGCGGGAAAAAGGGATTAAAAAATCTGACTTGACTCGTGAGGAATTTCTCGAACACGCACACGCATGGAAAGATGAGTATGGTGGTAAAATCTTAGGACAGTTAAAAGAACTCGGTGCATCATGTGATTGGGAGAGAACCCGTTTCACAATGGAGCCTAAGTTGAATACTTATGTAACTAAAGCATTTGTTGATTTGCATAAAAAAGGCAAACTCTATCGTGGATTGCGTATGGTCAATTGGGATCCAAAGGCAAAAACGGTTTTGTCAAATGAAGAAGTTATTCATAGCGAAGAAAATTCTCACCTATATCATATTCGTTATAATATCGAAGGCGAAGATGGATACGTAGTGATTGCGACGCAACGCCCTGAGACGATTATGGCGGATGCCGCAGTAGCTATCAATCCGACAGATGAGCGTTTTCGTCATTTGGTTGGTAAAAAGGTGATTATTCCTTTAATCAATCGTGCGATTCCGATTATTGAAGATGACTATGTGACTTTGGATTTTGGTACTGGTGCTTTGAAAGTAACGCCAGCGCATGACCAAAATGATTATGAAATCGGAAAACGCCACGGTTTAGAAGTGATTGACATCTTGAATGATGATGGTACAATTAACGAAAAAGCTCAGATTCTAATTGGCGAAGACCGCTTCAAAGCGCGTAAAAGCATCAAAAAGCTTTTGGAAGAATCTGGTCATTTGATTGAATTAGAGCAGTATCGTACGAGCATCGGACGCTCTGAGAGAACGGGCGCGGTGGTAGAACCAAAGTTGTCTTTGCAATGGTATGTTGATATGAAATCGTTGGCAAAACCTGCTTTAGAGGCGGTTTTGACAGAAGATATAAAGTTTTATTCTAAGAATTTTGTGAACTTGTATAAGCACTGGATGTCGGAAGAAAATATCCGTGATTGGTGTATTTCTCGCCAACTCTGGTGGGGGCAGCAGATTCCTGCTTGGTATTATGAGGATAAAGTTTTTGTTGCAGAAACGGAAGCAGAAGCGGTTGCGCAAGCTCAAGAAGAGTTGAATAATCCAAACTTGACTGCTGCTGATTTGAAGCGGGAGGAAGATGTAGTTGATACTTGGTTTTCTTCTTGGTTGTGGCCAATGTCGGTTTTTGACGGTGATTATATCAATGAAAAAGGGGAGAAGTGTAGCGAACGCGATTATTATTACCCAACCAACGTCTTGGTAACTGGCTTTGATATTATCTTCTTTTGGGTGGCTCGTATGGTTATGGCAGGCTTAGAGTTTGAAGGTCAAAAACCATTTAAGCACGTTTACTTTACGGGAATGGTTCGCGATGAGAAAGGTCGTAAGATGAGTAAATCACTCGGAAATTCACCAGATACGAAGATGTTATTGGATAAATATGGGACAGATGGTACTCGATTTGGTGTACTTTATAAAGCTCCTGCGGGCGGTGACATCAAGTTCGATGAATCTATGTGCGAAGAAGGCGCGAAGTTCTGTAACAAAATGTGGAATGCACTTCGATTACTCAAAGAATTGAAAGTAGTTGAAACGAGTGATAATAAAGCTGCATTAGCGGTGAATGAATTGGCTTTTGAGTGGTTTGATAATCGTTTGAATGAATCGTTGAAGGATTTAAACCAAAATTTAGATAGTTATCGCTTATCAGAATCATTGGTTAGTATTTCTAATTTGGTTTGGAATGAGTTCTGTTCTTGGTTTTTGGAAATGATAAAACCTGAATATGGTCAGCCGATTGATAGAGCAACTTTAAATAAAGCGATTGATTTATTTGAAAAGCAGTTGATTTTGCTTCATCCGTTTATGCCATTTATCACAGAAGAAATTTGGCATCAAATGCGTGACCGCGAAGATGGCGACGATTGTACGAATAGTACTTGGTTGGAAGAAGCGGATTATGATGCAGACTTGCTGAAAAATGTTGCAAAAGCACAAGATGTAATTACGAATGTTCGTAATCAACGTAGTAAAAATGGTCTTTCTCCAAAGGTTGCTTTAGAAGCTTATGTTGAAGAAGCTGAAGGCGCGAAAGCACTTTTTGCTGATACTCGCATCAAAGCGATGATTATGAAAATGGCTAATTTATCTAGCCTTGAAATGACTAGCGGCGATGTTGAAAATGGCGTTGGTTTTGTATCTGGAACGGAGAAATATTACTTAGTCATAGAAAGAGAAATCGATGTAGAAGCAGAACGCAAGCGTCTGGAAGGTGACTTGAAAAAGGCTAAAGGCTTTTTGATTGGCGTTGGAAAGAAATTAGGCAATGAACGTTTTGTAAATAATGCACCCGAAGCAGTTTTGGCTAGAGAACGCCAAAAACAAGCCGATGGCGAAGCTCGATTGAAAATTATTGAAGAGAGTTTGGCGAAATTGGGTTAGATTTTTAATGGTTTTCTTTTTATAAAAAAATGGCTCTATTCTTTTGTTAGAATAGAGCTATTTTTGTTAGTTCTTGCTTTTTAAGCCAGAAAAGGCTATTTTTATAATCATTATGACAGATAAACTTCACAATAATTTTTTTGTTACGACTTTTTCTGACAAAGGAGTCATGACGGATTTGATTACTCAATTACTTCCCGAAGTAGCTATTCAAATAGAGATTGAAAGTCTAGAATTAGACAGTACGAGTTATGTTGATGAACAATTGAACGATTTGTACTCAGACATCGTTTATAGTTGTAAGGGAAAGAATGGTAACTCTTTGAAGGTTGCTTTGTTGTTTGAACATAAAAGTAATCCTGCTGCTTATCCTAGATTTCAGTTGTTAGATTATATTTTGGGGATTTGGAGGCAGAATTTAAAAAATAAAGAAAAGCTAACTTTTGTTATTCCAGTTATATTTTACCACGGTAAAACTCAATGGAAATATCGAGATTTATTTGATTATTTTGATAAAATAACTGAAGCGCAAAAGGCTTATATTCCTAATTTTAAATATCATCTGATAGATTTAACACAGTATTCAGATGAGAAAATTTTATCGCTAAAAACGAGTTTTTTAATTAATTCACTCATTGCATTCAAGCATAAAAACGATAGTGATTATGTTAGAAAGCATGGAGATAGAATTTATTATAAAATAGAAATCTATTCAGACTCTGATTATAAGCAACTTTTCATCAAAACTTTAACTGCATATATTATGGCATCATCAAAAATGGACGCACAAGAAATTTTAGAGATGGTAGAAACGCTTGAAAAGTCTCGTCAAGGTACCGTAAAGTCAACACTTGAGAATTTGATTGATTTAGGTAAACAAGAAGGTTTGAAACAAGGGTTAGAGCAAGGGTTAGAGCAAGGGTTAGAGCAAGGAACGAAACGTGGAGATGAAAGAAAAAGTATTTATGTTGCTATTGATAGTTTTGAAATGGGATTTGAGATTGCAATAATTCACCGATTAAGTAAAGTGGCTATTGTAGTTTTGGAACTTTTGAAAGCTAATATAGATAGTGAATTTAAAGTTGAAACTAAGAGAAATTCCTTAGCAACAGCTTTAATACAACATTTTGAATATCTAAATACTAGAGATATTATGGAGTTTTGTCAAATGAAAAAAGAAGAAGTCGAAATTTTGAAAGAGAATTTAAAAAGTGAATAAGGGGGTTAATTATAAAAGCATTTTCTACAATGGCTTTATTTCTTAATTGAAGTAAAGCCATTTTTATAACTAATAACATTTAATACCTGCCATTTAATATCATTTCGTATATAAAATAGAAGAGTTCGTGCAATAGTTTTTTATTAGAAACAATTGAATGGCATATTTGTATTTATAGAATGATTTCGGGAGAAAGTAACCGAATAACGAAAAAACTAAAGAATAAAAAAATGTCAAAGTATTTGAAAAGTTTATTATTTCTGATGTTGCCGTTCGCAGCATTTTCACAAGAAAATTATACCATTAGTGGCTATATGCGCGATGGTTCTACTGGTGAAGAATTATTATATGCAACGGTAGTTGTAAAAGAAACAGGCAGCGGTGCGACGACGAACCTCTATGGATTTTATTCGATTACGTTGCCAGCAGGAAAATATACTGTTCAGTATTCCTATATAGGAATGCAAGCTCAAGAAATGGTGGTTGACCTAAAAGCAGATTTGAAAAAAGATGTTGAATTGACTAGTGGTGCAACGGACTTGAATGAAATTGTGATTGAAGGGGAGAAGGATGATGAAAACATAACGAATACGGAGGTGAGTGTTGTGACTTTGGATGTAAAAGATGCAAAATTGATTCCTGTCTTGTTAGGAGAACAGGATATCTTGAAGACTTTGCAACTGATGCCTGGAGTAAGTTCTAACTCAGAAGGAAGCAGTGGTTTTTTTGTGAGAGGTGGAGATGCTGACCAAAACTTGATTTTGTTGGATGAAGCACCCGTTTATAATGCTTCTCATTTGTTGGGGTTCTTTTCTGTTTTTAATTCGGATGCATTGAAAGATGTTAAGCTTTACAAGGGCGGAATGCCTGCCGAGTATGGTGGTCGCGTATCGTCTGTGATGGATGTTCGTATGAAAAATGGAAACATGAAAGAATGGAATGTTTCTGGTGGATTAGGTTTGATTTCTTCGCGCTTGACGGTGGAAGGCCCAATTCAAAAGGATAAAGGTTCAATCATTGTATCTGGTCGAAGAACTTACGCGGACGTTTTGGCGAAGCCATTTTTAGAGGATGGATTTTCGGATGCAGATTTATATTTTTATGATTTTAATTTGAAAGCAAATTACAAAATAGGAGAGAAGGATAGAATTTATTTGTCTGGTTATTTGGGGCGTGATGTCTTCGGAACGGATAATTTTGGTTTTAACTGGGGAAATACGACAGGAACTTTAAGATGGAATCACTTATTTAGTGATAAATTATTTTCTAATACAACGTTGGTTTATAGTGACTATGACTATGGGTTTAAGGTTCAAGCTGGCAACAATGGCATTAGCTTGAGTTCGGGTATTTATGATTATAACCTGAAACAAGATTATAATTACTACCTGAATCCTAATAATACATTGAGTTTTGGTTGGCTAGTGAACTATCATCGCTTAAAGCCGAGTACGTTTACAATTGGTGAAGAAGAAGCCGAAGAAGATGAAACTCAAGATGAACAGAAAGCATTAGAAGGAGGTTTTTATATATCTAATGAACAGAAATTTTCGGATAAATTGACTATTAACTATGGTGTGAGGTTGAGTACCTTCTCGAATGTGGGCGAATACACCGAGAAGGTTTACAATGAATTTGACGATGTGATTAGTTCAACAACTTACGGAAGCGGCGAAATTTATAATAGCTATTATGGACTTGAACCGCGTGTGAATGCAACTTATTTGTTGAATAATTCAAGTTCTTTAAAAGCATCTTACAACCGAAATTATCAATATTTACATTTGTTATCTAATTCAACTTCTGGAACGCCAACCGACCTTTGGATTGCAAGTTCTCCATTGGTAAAACCACAAATTGCTAATCAGGTAGCGTTAGGTTATTTTAGAAATTTTAATAATAACACTTACGAATTTAGCGCAGAAACATATTATAAAAATTTAGAAAATCAAGTAGATTTTGAAGATGGAGGTAGCGGAGTCAATAACTTAGATTTGGAATCTGATATAGTTTTTGGTAAAGGACGTACTTATGGTTTAGAGGTGTTTTTAAAGAAGAAAAAAGGTGATTTTACAGGTTGGATAAGTTATACTTTGGCTAAATCGGAACGTCAATTTGAAGCAATTAATGATGGTTCATGGTTCTCTGCACGTCAAGATCGTACGCATGACATATCAATTGTTGGGGTATATCAATTGAGTCCTAAGTGGAGTTTATCGGCTAGTTTTGTGTATTATACAGGTGATGCGGTGACATTTCCAATAGGAAAATACTTTATAGATGGTGGGTTGGTGAACTTATATGGAGACCGAAATGCTGACCGTATGCCAAATTATCACCGTTTGGATTTGGGAGCAACTTATATAGTTAAGGATAATGATAAGTTTTACTCAGATTTAAGTTTTTCTATATATAACATTTATAATCAAAGAAATGCTTATCAAATAAATTTTGCATTGGATGATACAGGTGCAACACAAGCGACCAAATTATCATTGTTTGGCATTGTACCTTCGATTACTTGGAATTTTAATTTTTAAAATAAAAAATAGCCAAAGAACAAATAATAATAATTGTTTTTATGAAAATGCATATCTGGATTTAATTTGTAGTTATTAGAGGAATCAATTGTATTATAAATAACTGATAACTAAGTAACTAATAACGATTTGCCAATTACAATTTAATGTAAAAACAATGTTGATTAAACGATTTTTTAAAAAAAAATAGCAATGAAATTATATCAAATTATAGGCATATTAATATTATTAACAGTCGGAATGTCTTCTTGTGAGGAAATTATCGAATTGGATTTGTCGAATAGCGAACCGAGGTTGGTTATAGAAGCTGCGGTAGATGCAGAAAGCGGGGCGGGTATTGTCTCTTTGACCAAATCTAATGGATTTTATGACCCGATTAGTTTGGAGCTAGTTACTGGTGCGACTGTTACTATTACGCAAGCAGACGGAACAGAAATAGCATTTGGGAGTTTAGCAGATGGAATTTATATAGGAACAGGAATTGTTGCTGAAGAAGGTGATGTATTGTCGATTTTGGTGGTTGATAGTGAAGGTAATGAATACAAAGCTAATTCAACAACACCTCATAGTGTGTCGATTGATAGTTTGGAACTAATCGAATTAGAAAGAGGTGGCGGTTCTTTTGGTGGTGGAGATGAAGAAAAGCTCTATCAAGTATTCACGCATTGGCAAGATAAAGCTGGAACTGAAAGCTTTTATAGAGTCCGAGCAACGGTGAATGATACCTTGAAAACGAATGTTTATACTTTGGCGGATGACTTGTTGGAAGAAGGAGAAGCTATGTCTCGACCTTTTTTCGATATTTTTGAAGGCGGTGATACTGTAGAAATTCAATTGCTGTCAATAGATAAGCCGACTTATATTTATTACGATAATCTTTCATCAATACAAGGCTTTGGTTCTTCTACGCCTTTTAATCCCAAAAATAATTTTGATAATAATGCTTTGGGGTATTTTGGTGTTTTTAGATTGGATACTGAAACGGTTATTTTGCCAGAATAAATGGCAAGAAAATATGAAATAGACAGGAATTATTGAGATTTTGGAGTAAGTTGAGAATTAAGTACGTGAGTAAAAGTAATCCCGTAATTATAATTATAAAGAAATCTTTACTTCTGTTCATATACTTTATTTTTTTGAAAAAATAAATCTATTGTCAAAACTAGTAAGGGCGTTAACCAACTTTTTAAAGTTGAGTTAACGCCCTTACTCATTGATGTTACTGCAAAAACTATTATGACTTTTAAGCTTTCTTACCAAAAGACAGAAATACAAGCTATTTTTTATAAAAAAAAGCGAAGCCCGATTGAATATGGACTCCGCTAGGAAAGTTTTGATTTAAAAAATATTGTTTGTTTGTTTGTTTGTTTATTTTTCTTGTTGTAAATATTTTCTTTCTTTAACTATTTCAGCTTTAGGATAAATTCGTTGAATTTTTTCTAGCATTTTATTAGCTTGCTTTTCATCCGAAAAATCTCCAGAGAAATAAGTATATCCATTTGATTTAGTTTGATTAAAAGTAATATCATCATAACTAGAAAAGATGTGATGAGTCAAATCTACAGGCATTTCAACTGTCATAATTTGAACTTTAAAACTCATGTATCTCAAAGCTTCTACTGTTTTATTAACAGATTTAGCTTGCCCTCTAGTTGCTTCTGCATTATTTTTTGCACCATTTTGTACATTTTGATTGGAGATAGTGAAAATTTCAGGGATAGGGGCCGATTTTTCTACAATCAATTCACCAAATGCACCTAATTTTGCTTGACCAAAACTAGCTGTACTAACTAATAGCATGATTAATGATAAAAAGAATATTTGTTTCATTTCTATTTGTTGTTTGTATTATACCTATACAAATAGTCAAAACCGTGCCAAATGTGACGGGCAAACAAAAAATATCAAAATATATAATATGAATAAAAAATATAAAAGGGTAAAGTCAGTCAGACTTTACCCTTTTATAAAAACTTAAAATTGAAGGTTATTTAACCTAACATTCCTTGTAGTTTCATGGCTAATCCCATGTCTCCTTTAATTTTGATTTTCCCAGACATAACGGCCATCATTGGATTTAATTTACCACCAATGAGCTTCTGGAAATTTTCTTCTGAAATCGAAATACTACAATCTGCATCAGCATCCTGAACAGATATAACATTTTTATCGCCTGTACCATCGATGTAATAGCTATTATCACCGATATTAAACTTCATAGTACCTTCGATTGGCGCGGCATTTTCTGCCATTTTATTAATTTTGTCCATTGATCCTGGAGACATCCTTTATATATTTTTTTATTAAAAAATGAATAAACAACCCAAAATATAAATTTCAACGTTGGGCTACTTATCAATAATTACTTGCTGTAAATTATCTAGCAATAATAATCAAAAATCGCATTTAAAGTTCTAATCATTTAATTTTTTCTATGAATAGAAGGACTTTTTCGATATTATTCAACATCTACCCTATTCCAAATGATTTTGACTTCGGACAACGAAAAACCAACAAACCCAACCAGCTCCAATTTGTTTTTATCTAACATCTGAATAGTGCATTTCATGGTTTCTCCTGTCATCGGATTATAGACCATGCCATCTTCCCAGTTTTTATCATAAGTATTAAATTCAAACCGTTCTGCTACTTCTAGTCCCAATATTGGTTGAGAACGTTTGTTTCTTTGAGGATTTAATTTGTCTAATACAGGTTTGCCATTCTTTTCATTAGAATCTTTCATCCAAACGATTTTACCCGCAAACTCGGTATCTTCTTTATATAATTCTACTTTAAAATCTTCCTTTTCTGGTTTCCAAACGCCAACAATATCATCAGGTTTTATTTCTAATTGCTTGAGTCTTATTGTTCCTTCCGCAGAGGAAGCAGCCTTAGAAATAGGTTTCGTACTTATTTCTTTTTTGTTTTCGTCTTTGGAAATCGTTTTACAAAAACTGGTACCAAAGAGAATAAAAAAAGTAAAACTCCATAAAATACTTGGCTTTAGTATTGGTTTTTGCTTTGATTTCATATTTAGATGAATTAATATTAGATGATTCTAGTTAACTGGCATACAAAATGCCAAATATGATAAAAAATGGCAAGTAGTGATTAACTATAAAATGCAAAAATAGTAAAAATGTGACAATGTATATTTAGTATATTTAACTAAATATTATTAATTTATTGCTTTCAATTTATACTTAGTAACGAAGTTGTTTTTGGGACGTTACTAAAGTTAATAAAAACAATTGTTTTTTATAGGATTATCTAGAACTTTGCATTATCTCTTAACCTTTCAGTCTATTTTACTATTTTAATAGGATTCTATTTTTTTTAAAAAAAATGAAATTTTATAGCTTTAAACATTAGGATGATTAACATCTTTTTAACAATTTTAATGAGCATTATATTGTAATGATATTTACAGCACTTTAATATAAAAATTAATGACAAGACAAGAAAAAGCGGACGCAATTCTGCCTATTTTAGAAGAACTATATCCAACTACACCAGTACCTCTTGACCACAAAGACCCTTATACACTGCTAATTGCGGTATTACTTTCGGCTCAATGCACGGATGTACGTGTTAATAAAGTTACACCTTTTTTGTTTGAACGAGCTGATACACCACAAGAAATGATAACTTTGGAGGTTGATGAAATCAGACAAATAATCCGCCCTTGTGGCTTATCGCCTCGCAAATCAAAAGCCATTTCGGGTTTATCTCATATATTATTGGAAAAGTATGATGGAGAAGTGCCGCAGAGTTTTGAAGCGTTAGAAGAACTGCCAGGAGTTGGGCATAAAACGGCTTCGGTGGTGATGTCGCAAGCATTTGGAGTGCCAGCATTTCCTGTGGATACACATATTCATAGATTGGCGTACCGTTGGGGCTTGACTAATGGTAAAAAT
>CAKZLT010000021.1 GCA_937127195.1 uncultured Saprospiraceae bacterium | reverse complement strand
ATGAGTGAATAACTTTTGATAATCAAGGTGTTACTTCATTTTTAATGCCTAATTAATTTTGTCCGACTACTTATCTAGCTCTAATAATTATTTTTTGATTAGCAATAATAGTATTATCATTAAGCCTATTAAGCTTTTTTAATTCAGGTATAGAAGTATTATATTTTCGAGACAAACGATATAAAGTCTCGCCTTCTTGAACGATATGTGTCTGTGTATCAGGCCCTATAACTAGCATTTTTTTAGTAGAAACTGAAACGTCAGTAACACTTTTCTTTTTCTTGTTATTCTTTAGTTGCACTGTTTTTACAGAAGCTTTTTTTACAAAAGCTTTTACAGGAACTTTTATTTGGCTAACTCCTTTTTCTTGAAAAGTAGCTGGATTTCTACGTTTTCTTCCTGGTATATTCTCAGAAACTGTTGTTACTTTTTTTGCTGGTTTTTTTCCTGATTTGAAAACCAAGTCATTACTACCATTTTCAAAATCAGGGAAGCTTTGATTAGCAAAACCTTGATTAGAAGGAGTTAATTTTAAGTATTGATTGACAGGAATATCGTCAATAGCTACCAATTCAGAACTATAAACGGTTGTTCCTTCTTGATAAAATTCCTTATAAAGCCCAATACCTTTAAGGTATTCTGATTGAATAGGGTGCTGACAAGAACGATATAAAGGTTTTCCTGAGTTAGTAGATTTTGTTTGTAAATATGGGTTTGATTTTCCTACGGGTGAAAGTGGAGTTGTTACTCCATATTCGCGATTGTAACAAGCGTCGTTGTACATTTTTAGTAGCACATCATTCTGAATACCAGCTACTTCCGTAGTTCCATGATAATAATGTCTTACATTATAACCTGAATATTTTTCACCTTCAAATTTTATATTGCCACCAGGATAGTGTTCGTTGATATAACTATAAGTAAACGAAAAATGAGGTGGCGCGTAATAAGCCATTTTCTCATCGTTCATGGTTCTGAAAATAGCGTAAGCTACCTTGTAGGTTTGATTATTTATATTCAAATAGACAAGATTCCCTTTATAGTTGACTCTTTCGATAAATTGATAATCTGCCATTTGAAGTTCATTGCGTTTTAGTTTAATTGCATTAGAAACTTTTACAGGCTTTTCAGATTTTTGAACCTTAAGAATCAATGTTTTCTTTGCTGTCAAAGGTATATGATAATTGATATAACTCTCTTCTACAATATAATTTTGGTGAGTATTATATTCATATTTTTTCATATAACTTGGGTCAAAATCAACTAAAAGTGAAGTCACATCACCGTTATAAGATAATTGTGCAGAAGTTATATTAGCAATAAAGAAAGTCAGTAATACTAGTTTGAAAACTCTCATTTTGAATATATTTTAGAATATTAGTTTTGTCAGATATGGTTTTGTTTAAAAAGACGCAAAAAATATTCCAAAAGAGAGTTTTATTAATGTCGTTATTGGTTTGTTTTTTAATTATTCGTTTGACAGTCAGAAGGTTGTAGCTATACTTGTGTGGTTTAATTAGTTTATATTTTTTAATTCAATATATAACTAAAATAGAGTTTAATTTAAAGATAAATATGTTTTTTTTGTATGTATTTGTGTTTTAGAAGAAAAAGGTCTTAGTTGAAGATTTTTTAACATTTTTGTAAGTTGTAGTTTTAAATATGAATAGTTGTGACAGTGTAAAATGGTTTTTGCAAAAGAATATTATCACTGAATATAGAATAGAGCTAATTGTTGTTTAGTGGAAATAGAATTACTATTCGCTAAGCTGAATGATTATGATTTATAAACCACTAATTACACTAATTTATACGAATCATTAGTGAAAATCAGTGTAATTAGCGGCTCAATGGTATTACATTTGACAATAGAACTCTACTAATGATAAGGAATTGCACTGATAAGTTAGCACACTAAACACCTCAGTGAACTTTAGGCAATTCATAAAAGTATTCACTTAGTCAATAAAGATTTTACAGTTATACCATTCTTTTTCTATGATTGCTTGATAAGATTTGTAAAATTCAATAGCTGGCTTGTTCCAATCAAGTACTTGCCATTTGATAAGACGTGTTTTTTTGGATTGAGCAACGTTGAATAATTCTTTAAATAATAGTTTGCCGATGCCTTTTCGTCGATGTGATTGTTTAACTACAAAGTCTTCCAAATAAAGCATTCGCCCTTTCCATGTAGAATAAGTATTATAATATAAAATCATTCCGACGACTTGTTCCGCTTCTTCTGCTAGATAGCATTCAAACCAACCATTATTGAAATCTTGTTGATAATCTTCTAAAGATGCAGTAACCGCATCAGGTTCTTTTTCATAAATAGCTAATTCTACAACCAAATCTCTCACGGCTTTCATGTCGGCTAAAGTAGCTTTTCGTGTTGTTATATTCATATTATTTTTTTTAAAATAGAAGTTGAAAATAAAGATAATCTAACTAGAGAACAACTTAATTTTAATTTCTTTCCTATCGCTTAGAAAGCGAATGAAGTGTTGAATTGAAAACTGATATGAGACAAAGCATTACAGAGCAGTCTTTTGTATAGAAATAAAAAAATTATATCTTGGGAAGAATGATAGCTTGTGAGCTATAATTTTTATTATGAAATATATAAATCTTATTTTTACGTCAGCCCCTTTGTGTTTAATACAAAACTGAATTAACTTTTTTACAAACAAAACTAATGTTTTATTATTCGATTTTTGGTTTAAATTTTTCTTCTGAAATAGAGCTACCGATGTTAAAATATATGGCTCAACCTAGCCATATAGATGTAACTATTCAATTGGGCAGCACACCCGAAAAGCTAGACAACCCAACGGATGAGCGAGTAACTTATCAGGCAAAAGAAGGCGAATTTTTGATGTATTTCAAATTTAATCCTGTTCGATTTTATATTAAAAATGGCGATTCTATTACCATTGATAGGGGAGAATCGGAAGATTGGGACTTTATTAGACTATTTCTTTTAGCACCAGTAGTTGGAGCATTATTGCATCAGAGGAGAGTGATTCCCTTGCACGCGGGAGGTGTTGTAATAGATGGAGAAGCTGTCCTTTTATCGGGACATTCGGGGGCAGGAAAATCGACAACAACAGCAGCATTCAAACAAAAAGGCTATCAATTGATGGCGGATGATGTGGCTGTTATTCATAATAATGAAGCTGGCGAACCAATGGTAGAACCAGGTGTACCATTTGTGAAATTGTGGAAAGAAAGCTTTGGAGTACTCGAAAAAGAAGTACCAACAGAAGGGCGCATTCGTGAGCAAATAGAAAAGTACTTTGTGCCAATTGATGATATTGCACCCAAAGCATTACCGATTAAACGAATTTATATTTTGGAAAAATCAAACTCAATTACAGAACCTCAAATTAAGAATTTATCTAGCATCGAAACGGTTCATCAATTGCGTTTGGGAACATATCGTTATTACTTTTTAATTGGTTTGGGTGGTGAAAACGAACATTTTAAAACGGCTTTTAATCTAGGTCATCAAGGAATGGTCAAGCACTTAATAAGACCTGAAATATATCCTGTAAATAAGCTTATTGAATTTATTGAAGCAGATTTAAAAGCATAAATGATGGCAAAAAAAATAATTCCTCCTTTCTTAGAACAGTTAATCGCTCCGATTACAGTTGATGATTTTTTTGAAAATTATTGGGACAAAAAACACTTGCACATTAGTAGAGATGATGCTAATTATTTTAAAAATATTCTCTCTATAGAAGAAGTAAATCATTACTTTGAGCATTCAAATCATTATTTTCCTGAGGTTGAGTTAATAAATAAAGGTCGAACGCCTGCTAATTTATTCTCAAAAGAAATAATGAATCGAGGCTATTATAAAGGAAGAAAAATAAATAAAAAGAAAGTTCAAGAATTATTTGAAGAAGGACATTCGATATTGATTAATCATTTTAGTGAAAATGCTTTTAATTTTTATAAAAGTATCAATGATTTGAAGGCTTTTTTTGAAGCTAAAATTACAGAATACTTGGTTGTTTCGAATGCAAAATTAGATGCCTTTAGTATTCACCATGATATAGAACAGGTATTTGCTTTTCAGATTAGTGGCGAAAAAGAATGGTCGATTTACGATTATTTGACAAAAAATATTAGAACGAATGATGTTGTAGGACGTTTGACTCGGCCTGCTTCTGATGTTGTTTTGATGAAACCAGGGGACTTTCTTTATGTCCCACCTTGTTTGCGACATAGTACAAAGACAGTCAGTAGTGAGCCTTCTATGTCAATAAGTATTGCAATTGACCAATTTTATGGCACGCAATTATTAAATGAAGTTTTGAAATTTGGATATGTAGATAATCCTGATTTAAACAAGATGCTACCAAATCCAATATCATCAAAGGAGGAACGCGCATTATTTTATAAAAATATTAAAGATACTTTTATAAAGTACTTAGAAAAAATGGACTTTGAGGAAGTTGTAGAACAATTACATTTGAAAGAACAAAAGAAGACAATTAATCCAATTAGTCAGAAATATAATAAGATTACTTTAGATGATTTAGTAGAAAAAACTGGAGAAACTCAGGCAATTATTCATAAAGACGGGAAAGTCATTCGTTTTAAATATCGCCATCATGTACTGAATTTCTTTCAAATTTATTTATTTACATTTAACTTTCTTGAAAAACAGAGTAAACCTTTCAAAGTGAAAGACTTATTTGGGATGATTGATGATGAAATGAGATTGAAATTGGTGAAGCAATTAATTAAAATCGATTATTTAAGAAGAGTATAAAATGAATG
>CAKZLT010000020.1 GCA_937127195.1 uncultured Saprospiraceae bacterium | reverse complement strand
GATGCCTTTATCTGCAATTTCTATCGAAACAGCGTTTTGTTGATTTCGAACAGCAATGTCTATTTCGCAATCATTCGGGCTATATTTAATAGCATTTTCAAGCAAGTTCAAAGCAATTGAAGTCATTGCATTTTCGTCTGCTCTGATACTAGAAATATAAGCATCTGCTCTAAAATTAATAATTGCACTTGGATATTTATCTTGTAATTGATTGACTATTTTCATTAAAAATGACTTTAATTCAATATCTGCTAAAGTCACGCTCATTCCGCTATCGAGCCTTGCTGCAAGGAGTAAGTTATTGACCAGTGCATGCAATCTTTCAGCCTCCGAAATACCGTTTCTTGCCAATTTTTGTGTTTGTTCTGGTTTGAGTACTCTTTTTTTAAACGTATCCAAAATCAAACGAATCGATGCTATTGGCGATTTGAGTTCGTGTGTTATTGATAATAAAAAATTCCGTTGTTGCTGCGCCAGTCGAATTTCTTGTCTAAAACTCCTATAGACATACCACATTCCAAACGTCAAAAGCATAAAAAAGACTACACCTTCTGCAAAAATCATGTTCTGCTGTCTATCTTTTTTTTCTATAATCTCAAGATACAAGGAAGTTCCTTTAAATCTATCTTCATTATATTCTCCATTGATTTGCTGTTCTGCTTTCAGTAGTTCTATTTTTGTATCATATACTTCACTATTTTTAGAAAGCAATAAATGCGTCCACCAAAAAGCAAATAATATAACATAAACTACCAAGACAATATGAAGTGTTTTGATACTTTTTTTCCTTCGTTCATTCATGTTTTTTTATTAAAATACGGTTGACGGACGTTTTACTCAACTTGCAAATTTTGGTCTCTTTCAAACCTCTGAATACCTAATTGAATTAACTTATCAACCAACTCTGTCTGAGAAACACCCGTCGCTGCCCATAGTTGCGGATACATACTAATATTTGTAAATCCAGGCATTGAATTAATTTCAATAATATAGATCTCATTGGTTTTAGTTAAGAAGAAATCAACTCTTCCTAGTCCTTCATGGCACAATGCCTGAAAAGCTTGCACTGCAATTTTTCTAATCCGCGCCGTTAGTGCTTCATCCAAAGGTGCAGGAATCATCAATGCAGCTCCTTTGTCATCTAAGTACTTCGCATCATAAGAATAAAAATCATGACTCGGAACAATTTCACCTAATACCGATGCTTTTGGAAATTCATTTCCTAGCACCGCGCATTCTATTTCTCTTCCATCAATGAATGCTTCTATCAATACCTTATTATCGTATTTGAATGCTTCTTCGATAGCCGTTTCATATTCTTCTTTCGTTCTTACTTTAGAAATACCAACCGAAGAACCCGCATTTGATGGCTTCACAAAAACAGGTAAACCCAATCGGTCAACTATATTTTCATAAGAAAAATCGTCCTTATTATAATGCATCAAACAAATATAATCGCCAACAGGAATGCCCTCAGCGATAAGCAATTTCTTCATTATATCTTTATCCATTCCAACTGCTGTACCGAGTACATCCGCGCCAACATAAGGTACATTCAAGAGTTTGAGCATCCCCTGAACCGTTCCATCTTCACCAAAAGGGCCATGCAAAACAGGGTAAAATACATCAATAGTTTCCAGTTGTTGACCATCAGAAAGGCGTATCAATTGTCCAGCCGCTTGCTCATTTGGTACTATAAAAACACGCTCACCGAAGCCTGCTCCGATTGCTTCTTTCATCTTACCTTCCGCCGTTTTATCCAAAAAATCTTGATAAGCCTCATTCAAATACCAGTTACCTTTTTTGTCCATTCCTATCAGAACGACATCGTATTTTTCTTTATCAATTGCTCGAATTACATTTTTGGCGGAAGCAATAGATACTTCATGTTCTGTTGATTTCCCACCGAATAGAACGCCTACTCTTGTCTTATTTTCCATTAATATATTTTTTATTCAGGTATTAAAAACGAAAAATGTAAACCTGTTCTAACCCTGACTCTGTTTTATCTTAATGCAATTTATTGTTTACTTTTCATTAATGAAAAAATTTGGAAATAAAACAGTTATTAAAACAATAATAACTAGCTTCTTAATCCACTCCAACTATTTCACTTCTTCTTTCTAAAATAATATTATCTCTCCAGCTACCATTCAATTTGCCTACTTTTTCACGATATCCAATTACTCTAAAACCTACCTTTTCATGTAATTTAACGCTACCGATATTTTCTCGAAACATACTAGATTGCAATGTCCAGATATTATGCTGTTCGCTATCCAAAATAAGTTGCTCCAATAGCTGCTGTCCG
>CAKZLT010000019.1 GCA_937127195.1 uncultured Saprospiraceae bacterium | reverse complement strand
CGTTAATTAGCGAAATAGCGACTAAAATTATTATTTAAAACAAAGCTCAAAATTGCCTTTTAAGGCTTTATTTTTAAATAATCGACCCAATAGTCATTTACATCCGTAAAGTCTTTATAGAAAGTCTGTGTGTGACAAATAGAACTATTTGAGTAAAGTTTTAATAGTGTATTTTGAGCTTCCCTACCTCCTTTGTCATTATCAAAAAAAGTATGTATTAACTCAAAATTCTCTTTTTCTAAGTTTGGAATAAGTCGTTTTACAAGACTAGTAGTATTCAAAATATAAACTGTTCCCTCTAAATACATTTGATTTTTCATCATTAAAGCACTCAAAAAATCTAGCATTCCTTCAAAAATATATGCTGTTTTACTATTAGCATTATGTACAATTGTGGAAATATCTTTCTTTCCAGTAATGGCTTTAAAGTTATGTTGTCCAGCAGACCGTAACTCAAAACTACCACTATCATTTATCCAACCAATAGCGAATAAATCTTTCCGTTGCTTATTGTCATACCAAACTAATCGAAGATATTTTTTAGCTATTTTGGCATCAATTCCTCGAACTTCTTTTAAATATTTAAGCAAAACATAATGATTAAGTGGTTGAATACGAATATTTGAAATAGACGAATTAGTTTTATCAAAAAGTGTCGTTTGGTTTTGTAATACTTGTGATGTCTTTACAGGCTTCTTCTCACTAAATTTGGTCAAATGCTTCAAAGTATCTGGAATATTAGAAAAATTATGCATTTCCATTGCCAAATCAATAATACTTCCTCCTCCATGTCCAAAGTCATTCCACAATCCTAATTCATCTTCAACAAACATAGAAGGGGCTTTTTCTTCACGAAAAACAGATTTGAAACGATGTCGTTTTCCACTCATCCCTACTGGATGAAAACCATGTTGCATCAAATATGAAACAATAGAAATATTCTTTTTAGCTTCTTCAACAGTAATTCTTCCCATATTTTCCAACATTTTGAGTTATTAAAAGTCGAGCCTATCACCAAAAATCGAACCAGATGCAGTTTTCTTTTTTCTTTTACCTGTAAATTTTTTATTTAAAAATCCTAAGCTTCTTTATAATTTAGGTAATTAAAATATATAATTATATAATTAGGAAATCAAAACCCTTTGAAAATCAATGCTTTATAACGTTTTAGAACGACAGATTAGGGGTTTTAAGACGACAGATTAGGGGTAAATAGCCTTTTAGAACGACAGATTAGGGGTTTTTGAGACGACAAATTAGGGGCAAATACACCTTTAAAAACGACAGATTAGGGGTAGTACCCATAAGTGCCTGATTTTCAATGGAAAAACACTCAAAAACATCTGACTTTCAAAAAGTTACCAACATTTTAAAAAAACATCTTCCAAAATCTTAAAACGACAAATTAGGGGTAATGTCAAACATCTAAATTTTTTAAAATAAACGACATAGGGTTGGCTTATCTGTCGTTTTTATCTAAAATAGGTTTATATTAGCTTTCCACAAAATGTTTTCGGGTTTGGAAAAGAAAAAATCGCAGATACTTCAACACAATAAAATCCTCTTGGGAGGACAGACTATTAATTTACGAGCTAGACAAATGGTCTATATCTTAGCTCGTTTTATTGATAAGGATAACCCTTATGACATTATCAAAATTAATGCAAAGGAATTTTTAGACTTTGTAAATAGCAATTCTAAAGAGAAATGGACAGACGTGTATGGTCTGACAAATGATATTTTCAAGCATTTGAATGATAATCCAATTTTGCTTAGAGAGCCGAAAAAAAGAGATTTTGTAAAAATAAATTGGTTAGGTCGATTGGGCGTAACTAGAGGTTTTATTCAAGCTAGATTTTCTCCCGATATTATTGAATTTTTCCTGTATAAAGAGAAGCATCCATATACCAATCTATTATGGGATTTAAGACCTTATAAATCTGGACATACCGCACGAATAATAGAACTTTTTCAAAAGTATCATAGAAAAAATTCGGGTGATACAGAAGTATCTTTTGAATATAATTTGGATGATTTAAAGTTCTTCTTTGGCGTACATGAAAAGTATCCTCGATTTTATGATTTTGAAAAAAGAGTTCTACAATCTACCAAGAAGGAATTAGAAAAAAATGACATCATTCCCTATTGGTTTGACTATGAAAAAATCAAGCGTGGACGAACAGTTATAGGAATTAATTTTAATGTTTATGTACGTTCTGACATTCTTTTAAAAGTTGTTCCAGAACTAGCTGCATCAAGCTCTGTTCCTTCTCTATTCGATTTTGAAAAAAAGCATAAACTGACAGCAGGACAAAAAAGTATCTTAAACAGATTGCAAAACCTAGGCATTCCAGAAAATCAATCAAAAGCTATTGTTATCAGTTTAACTGAACCACAAGCTATTGGCTGTTCGTTATTAATTGAATACGGTGTAAATAAAAACCTTGCACTCAAAATCATTACAGAATACTGTTCATTTGGTGAAGTCATAGGTTATGAACACCTGTATGTTAAACATTCTTTAGAACTAACGGAAACGGCTCGTTTGAAAAGAATACAAGAGCAAAAAACGACTGGTTCTAAGAAAAAACGTATCACTCCAGACCACAAGAAAGGCGGCTTGCCTAAATTAGTTTTTGAAAAAAAACAACACTTCCCTTCCTTCATGGAAAAGCTTTCTAGTATTCGACAACAAGAATACAGAGAAAAACGTAAATCTTCCAAACCGCCAAAAACAGGTGGAATGCAGAGTATAGGAGACGTTTTATCTAATTATTCATTAAAAAATAAAAAAGATTAGCGAAATCGCTAAATATTTATTTCGCTAAATAGCGATAATGTGTTATTATTGCGTAGATAAATATAACGATTTCGCTAAATAGCGATTTAACGATAATTTTAAATCAATATACCTATGGCTTTAAAAATCGCAAATCTTTCTCAAAAAGGCGGTGTAGGAAAATCCACTTTATCTAGGGCAATAGCTGTTGAATACGCTCGTAACGAATGGGACGTAAAAATAGCAGATATGGACTTGAAGCAATCTACTTGTAGTTTGTGGAATAGGGAACGAATGAAAAATAGTCATTCTCCTCAAATTGCTGTTGAAACATTTTCCAAAGTCAAAGATGCTTTAAGACATGAAGAAAATTATGATTTGATGATTTTTGACGGTTCGGGTCATGCAGATTTACAAACGCTGGAGATAGCCCAAATATGTGATTACATCATACTTCCATCAGGATTATCTAAAGACGATTTAACACCACAAATAAAACTAGCACATGAGTTGAGAAAAAAGGGTATTCCTCGAAAAAAAATAGGAATAGCTTTAAGTAGAGTAGGAAAGAGTGCGAGAGAACTCAATGATACAGTTGAGTATATAGAATTAGCAGGGTATAAATACTTAGGCTATATCAAAGAGAAAACATCTGTCAGCCAAAGTCACGATGAAGGATTGGCAGCTAATGAAACTAAATATAAATCTATCAATGAACAAGTCGATGTTTTAATTCAAAATGTTGTTGATAGTATTCAAGAACTTTCTTAAAAAAATTTTATGGCAAAAATTAATAAAAAACCACCTAGAAAAAACAGGAAAGGTACACCTCCTGTCATGGAAGATGCTAGTAATAATCTTACAAACCTACCTGTAAAAAAGACTAGCATAAGAAAAGATTTGAACTTTAAAGTTGACCCAGATTTCAAGCGAGAGTTTAAAAGTTTTGCTACTAATAATGATTTATCTATGCACGATTTACTAATAAAGGTATTTAACTATTATAAAGTACATAACGATTTAGCGAAATAGCTATTTCGCTAAAATAATTTTATCACATTCAATTACTGCAATAAGCAAAACTATCCCTACAAGATTATCAAATCGCTAAATAGCGATTTCGTTATTTAGCGAAAAAACTAAAGTTTATTTCTTCTAAATATTAGCGTATTCTACTAAAGCAATCTAAATCCATAGATAATGGCAAAGAAAAGAGCAAAAACTATTGAGGTACAAGGACATGCAATTACTGTACTATCTGATGCAAAAAGAAATGATTATATCTCTCTTACAGATATAATGAAAAGTTTTGATGATGAGTACTCTATTTATGGTTGGATGCGAAATAAGAATACCGTAGAGTACATTGGTGTTTGGGAGCAACTTAATAATCCAAGTTTTAAAGGTAACGAATTCGTTACCTTTAAAAATAAAGCAGGTGCAAACAACTTCAACCTTACTCCTCAAAAATGGATAAAAGCAACAGATGCTATTGGAATGTATGTAAAATCTGGGCGATATGGAGGAGGAACTTATGCACATCAAGATATTGCAATCAATTTTTGTTCTTGGCTATCTCCAACATTTCAACTATACCTTATCAAAGAGTTTCAAAGACTTAAACAAATTGAAGTACAAGAAAGAAATGAGGTTCTTGATTGGGATTTAAAACGAACTTTATCAAAACTCAATTATACGGTTCATACTGATGCCATCAAAGAAAAACTCATTCCAGAAAGGTTATCTAAAGCTAAAGGATATGTATATGCAAATGAAGCAGATATTCTAAACCTGGCGGTATTCGGAATAACTGCCAAACAATGGCGAGTACAATATCCTAAAGTAAAAGGGAATATTAGAGATAATGCAAGTCATTATCAGTTATTGATACTGTCCAATTTAGAAGCTGTAAATGCTGAACTTATTAGGATAGGAATGAGCCAAGATGAACGGCTTGAAGTTTTAAATGAAGCTGCTATTAAACAAATGACTTCTTTACTTTCATCTCCATCAATTTCTAAATTAGGAAATAATAAAGATTTAGAAATATAAAAATATTTAAATCGCTATTTCGCTAAATAGCGATTTCGTTAAAAATTAACACTATAATCAATAACGTGAATAAAAGAGTAATATACTTTCAATATATGATATGCTACATAAGTAAATCATTGTTTTGTTAGTAATCTCTATATATGCCCAAAATCCTCTCTGAAGCTCGTTCCATGTGTCCAGAGCTAGTAGATGCTTTCAAAGAAATGGAGGCATTAACTTATAGTAGCCGATATGATACCATTTTCCGTGATTTTATTGATTGGTTAGTCCACATTCATCAATTCCCTCCATCAAGTACAAATCCAATAGAAAAATATAAAAAAGAAGAGCAAGATAGGTTTTTAAAAATTTATCAAATTATCCAAAAAGAAGTACGCAATAGAACCTCACTTTGGACAAAAGACCCAAATATTTTTCCTTCATTTTATGACCCATTGGGCAGAATGTACGAAACTATCACATCAAAATATAAATCAAGTATGTTAGGGCAGTATTTCACACCTGAACACGTTGTAGAAATGATGACCCAAATCAATGGCGTAGCAAATAGTAGAAGAGAGTTTGTAAGAGTTTTAGACCCTGCTTGTGGTTCTGGACGAATGGGAT
>CAKZLT010000018.1 GCA_937127195.1 uncultured Saprospiraceae bacterium | reverse complement strand
ACAATAGGTATTAACTTGCTACTAATTGTTCCTTTAACAAGCCCCGTCGCTATTAAATTGTTTTTGCGAATTTCTTCTAAGTTTTTGATATTTTCTGGAGAAGAAATAACTGCTGTAATCAAAGGTCTTCTTTCAGGAGTTTTCCCATATACCTCAAGTTTTACTTGTCTAGAGTTCTTAGCTATATAATCATAATAACTAACGACTTTGTGATGATAGGTGAATTGTTCCCCTAATTCATAGCCTAAATATTGCTTCGGATTTAGAATTTCCTCCTGTGCTACAATATTGCTCGTATAAAGGGCAAATATAGACACTAGCAAATAAAATTTTGGTAACCTCATTCTATGCTTTATTTATATATTGTTTTTCTAATCAAAAAAGCAGAATTTAATAGTCTTTTCTTGAACTGAAAAAACGACCCCAATAACTTATTTATCGGTGTATCATTCAAATATGAATGCGTAAAAAATATAATATGTTTGGTTTTGTACCAAAAATGTATTTATATTTACATTGTATTTAAGCAAATATAGTTGAATGATTTTTTTTGAAGTGAAAAATTTGCTTCAATTAAAAAAAAAACTACTTTTGTGCTACAACTTTCAATTTGTTGAATTTTAATCTTTTATTTCTTAATCTTTTAAATTTGGAATCCCTATGACAAGGAAATTTAACTTTCTATGTACTTTGTCATTGATGTTGCTAGTAAGTACAATGGCTGTAGCTCAGCCTAACGCAACAACAATTTCTTCTGAAGACGGTATCATGCAATCAACAGAAGTAAATGCAGGAAAATACCCAGTTAAACCCAAAAGTATGTGGGAACTTGGTATTAATGGTGGTTTAACAGCTATCACTGGTGATGCTTATTCTGACTTCCCAGGTTTTGGTGTTGGTTTACATGTGCGTAAAGCATTGAACTATGCATTATCTGTTAGAGGAGGTTATAATTACCATAACGCAAGTGGAACAAACCACTTTACTACACCAATGTCTAATCTAGCTGCTGATTATAGTCAAATTCCGTTAGCAGAATTAGCAAAGATGAACGCTAATGGTGTTATACCAGCTTATAAAACATCTGTTAATGATTTTTCATTAGAATTAGTTGTTAACTTAAGTAATTTGAAATTTCACAAGAGTGCCTCTAAGTGGGGATTCTATGCAGCAGCAGGTATTGGCTATATTACGCACAAGACTAACCTAAACCTTTTAGATGCTAATGATATGGCTTATGATTGGTCTAGTTTAAATGGCATCAATCGTAAAACAAATTTACCTCTTGTAGAAGATAAATTAGGTAGTGGTGATGTTTACGAAACTCCAGCTTATACTAATGATGATTTGTCAGGAACAAATTCAGGAACATATTTTTCAGTAGCTCCTGGTGTATCTTACAAAATTAATAAGCAAATCAATATTTCATTAGAGCAAAAAGTAATGTTTACTAATGCTGAACTATTGAATGGTGTTATTATTAATCCTAGTAACTTTGTAAATGACATCATGACTTACAGTAACTTGCGCATTAACTTTAACTTAGGTAATCCTAAGAAACAAGTTGAGCCTTTATATTGGTTGAATCCTTTGGATGCACCTTATGATATGATTGCAAATAACACTGAAAGATTAGATAATCTTGGTGACTTATTAGCTGACAAAGATGGTGACGGAGTTCCAGACAAGTTAGATAAAGAGCAAAATACACCAGCAGGTGCTATCGTAAACACTAAAGGTGAAACTTTAGATAGCGATGCAGACGGTGTTCCAGATTATTTAGATAAGCAACCTTTCACTGAGCCAGGTGAGTCTGTAAATGGTGAAGGTAAAAGTACTAAAGTTCAACCTGACTATGTAGTTAAAAATGACTTAGATGCTATTGCTAAGCAAAAAAACTGGGTTAACGTACCTCAGAAAGCTGTTCCTAATAAAGCAGCAGGAGTTACTTCTTGGTTCTTACCTATGATTCACTTTGACAACAGTTCTTCTTCTATCAAGCCTACATACTACCCTCAGTTGGATCATGTAGCTACTGTATTGAAGAAAAACCCTAGTTTAAATGTAGTTGTAGAAGGTCATGCAAGTTCTACTTCTTCAGTAGGTGTAAACAACAGATTATCTTACAAAAGAGCGAAAGCAGCTATTGATTTCTTAGTAAGTAACTATGGTATCTCTGCTAGTCGTTTGACTTTAAGATATGCAGGTGAGGCTAGTCCTTTATCTGGTTCTAATGGTAATAACTTTATGAACCGCCGCGTTGAATTCAGCGTAAATGATGGTTCTGTTAGTTCAATGGGTGCTCCAGGGAACTAAGACTAAACTTATTCATTTAGTAAAAAAAGCTACTCAAGTTTACTTGAGTAGCTTTTTTTATATCCTATTATAAGCAAGTTATTGGATGTAATTCAGTTTTTTCCTTATATCAATGACTTGTGGAATGAATGTTTAATACTGTGTAGTCGAAAAAGATATTTGATACTAAAAGAGCATAGCACTGAATTGCTGCAGGTAGAAGAATTCTGGGAAACATCGATGCAATGACCAATATTTGATTTTTAATATAGTCAGGACTAAAGCCCTTCAAAATCTATCTCATTATTATTCTATAAACGGTGATGTTGCGCTGCAACCGAAACATTTATATAAAATCGTTAAGAACCAATTATTCTCTTCTCTTTGTTTTTTTATGATTCAAATAAAACTATGATTGACTAATCGGCAATTGAATATAAAAGGTAGTTCCATTTTCGCCATCCGATTTGAACCAAATATCTCCCTGATGTGCCAACACTATTCGCTTACAAATAGCTAATCCCAATCCTGTTCCTTCATAAATTTGTTGATTATGTAATCTAGCAAACATCTCAAAAACTTTATCCTGATAATCCATTGGTATTCCGATACCATTATCTCTTACCGAAATCAAAACTTGTTTACCTATCTCTTGACTAGATATTTCTATTGTTGGCTTCGGGTTATCATTGTATTTAATAGCATTTTCAATTAAATTTTGAAAAAGTAAACTTATTTGGGATTGATTACATTCAATTTCGGGTAGTAATTCTACCTCTACTTCTCCTGATTTTTCCTTAATAACATCTTCCAAATTCATAACAACCTGCATTACTAAGTTATGAGTTGCTACCTTTTGAAAAGCCATTTCTTGTTGCTTCATCCTCGAAAAACGCAGAATATCTTCAATCAAATGATACATTTGTTTGGAAGCTCTGGTGGCATATTGAATATCTTCTTGAATATCCGTGCGCCCTTGTTTGATTTTTCTTTCTATCAATGTAAGGAAGCTATTGACATTCCTCAAAGGAGATTTAAGGTCATGAGAAGCGATGTAAGCGAATTTTTCAAGTTCTTCATTGGCGAACAATAGTTCATTATTTTGCCTTTCAATAGTCGTTTTCTTTTCCTGCAATTCTTTATTAACGCCCTTTTGTTCCTCTAGGAGTGTACTGACTTTGTTCAATGACTTATCGGTTAAGTCGGTATATATTTTTAGTATAAAAATAATAAAAGCTACAACAACTATAAATAGAGCATTCTTCTCAAAAAAGTTAAATTCTCGCGCCAAGGGGCTTTCAAAGTTAGAAGTATAATAATAAGTTAGACCAATTGCAATAATTGTATAAGTAGAAAAAATAATCCGCTCAATAGTAGTTCTGAAAAAGATAATTAAATGAATTGTGAAAATTAAAAAACTATATTCGTTAGCTATCTCTTTACCAAAAATGATAATTAACGCCGCCAAACTTGATGGCGTATAGAGAGAAAATATCCAAGTCGCAATATCTGGACGTTTTGAGAAATTAAAATATAAAGGAAGGCAATTAATTAAAATAAGTACCAGTCCAATTCCAGCAGCCAACCACTCTCCCTTGAACGCATCTTGTGTCATTAATGGGATTTCCATTATACACACAAAAACGATAATCATGTTAACTAATTGGATTCTATGTTGGTCTAAAAGAGGAGTATCTTCTTCAATTCCAAGAGATATTGATTTTTTATAGATGGACTGAATTTGAGTTTTTATATTATTTAGTGTCATATTTTCATTTTAGAAAAAGAGGAGTTTAGTGTAATTATATTGAACGACAAAGGTTATATTTTTATTAGTTTAATCCTAAAGCGTAAGAAAAAACATCAAATTTATAATAAGAAGTAACTAGATTACTACCTTTGCTTGTTCTTAGTAGTCAGTCAAGAAAAATAAATAAATATTTACTTCGGTTTTTTTTGTATCAGACAAGGTAATTCTTTTCATGCGACTTGACTGAACAAAAAATGTAAGTATCTCATTATTACGATAAGTAACTATTAGCAAGAAATGATGTGAAAGCAACTCGCTTAAAATGTATATTTATTTTTTTCATTTCTAATAATGAGAGTAGCAATAAAAAAGCCAATACCTAATATATGAATTTCTATTGAATATATATAGGTATTTTTATATGAATTATTCTCAGTAGGTACAATGACAGAATTAAGGAATGATAGAATGAGTGAATAACCTTTAATAATCAGGGGGACATTATTTTTAGTCTATACTTATTTTCGATTGGTTACTTAATTACAAAAAATCATCCATGACAATGAAAGAAAATACATCAAAAATGAGGGAATTACCATTAATGGAGCAGTTTTACACCATACAAGGAGAAGGCGCGCACCAGGGTAAAGCAGCTTATTTTATTAGGCTAGGAGGTTGCGATGTAGGGTGCGTTTGGTGTGATGTGAAAGAGTCATGGAATGCAGATGAACACCCTAAAACGAGTGTAGAGGCAATTACGAATGCAGCAAATCAACATCCAGCTCGTTTGATTGTGGTAACTGGAGGCGAGCCATTAATGTATGATTTGACGGAATTAACCCAGTCTTTGAAAAGATCGGGATTCCAAACACATATCGAGACTTCAGGAGCTTATCCATTGACAGGAGATTGGGACTGGGTTTGCCTTTCTCCCAAAAAATTCAAAGCTCCTGTACCAAGTGTTGTTGGACAAGCACACGAACTAAAAATTGTGATTTATAATAAACATGATTTCAAATGGGCAGAGACTTTTGCCGCAGAAGTTAACTCCGATTGCCTATTGTATTTGCAACCAGAATGGAGTCGCGAAAAAGAAATGCTTCCGCTAATAATTGAATACGTCAAGGCAAACCCACAATGGAACATTTCCTTACAGGTGCATAAATACATGGATATTCCTTAATTGGAAGCGGGAGGCGAGACCGCCCTTTGGACTGTGAGAAGCGAGATGTTATAGCGACTTATAAAAGTTTCACGTCTAGTCTCGCTTCTCGTAGCCCAAAGGGCGGTCTCACCTCTCGTTTCTATGTTAGGGAGTAGGAAATAAATAATGTACCCAATCTAGCTTTTTCTTTTCCATTTTAAAAAACATAAAAAATAGCTCCGTCCCGAGGCTTCGGGA
>CAKZLT010000017.1 GCA_937127195.1 uncultured Saprospiraceae bacterium | reverse complement strand
TGGTTGACTCGCGTATCCAAACTATGAGAAACGAGTGTTTCGTCAATAGTTTGATAATTCAGATTATAGATATAAACGACAACTTCTTTGTAATCCTCTACTTGTTGAAGTGGCGCGTTTTCTTTTGTTTCGTTTTGGCTTTCGAGTTGGTCAGCCAAATAACACGAACCATTACACATAACTTGCGGAATGATTTTATTTTCACAAAAATTATCTACAATGTAATCTTGATTTGCTTTGAATGAAACATAAACAACCATATCCTTCATGCTAAGCATCAAGAAGAGTAAAGACATGGATATGGCAAAAATTTGTTTCATTAATTCTAAAAATACTAATTTTTTCTTGTTGGAGAAGGTGTTTGGTTCTTTGAAAATAACATTTTGAAATGCGCCTTATCAATATTCATTTAATTGAAATATTTTATAGTGTTTTCAAAAAATCGATATTTTTTTCTAGTTGTTTACTTCTCACTTGCTTTACAAAGAAAAAGTATTTTCTGAATGAAAAAAATGCTTTTCATCATGTTTTTTATAAAAAAAAATAAATTAACACTTTGAGGCTAAATTTTAAATAAAAGGAAACTAACTCACTGATTAATAGGGCGATTAATATTAAATTAAAATTATGTTATATTTTTTTAATTAATTTATTTGGGAAGTATTATTTGTTTTTTCCAAATTTTATGATGGTTTTGTTAGAATAAGACAAATTTTTGTCTAAATTTGTTCTATCAATTAATATGGAATTATACTTCAGTCCTAACTAAATAATAGATTAAAAACCAAATAATAATTTGCTTTTAAAGCATTTATTTTAATGCTTTATCTTCCATATAATAGCAGACACTTCTTCTGGAAGTGTCTCTTTTTTTGTAAAAAAATAAAAAAAACCGCACTACTTTTTCCTAAATTTTTTTGTTTTCTTTTATTCCATTCTAATTTACTTATTTTTGCCACCCGTAGCATAGTTTTACTGCTTTTGGGTATTTAATTTTTAATAAAAAAAATACTAAAAGCCTATTTCTCTTAGAAAAAAATCTTACTAATGGCAAAATATGTATTCGTTACGGGCGGTGTAACTTCCTCACTAGGTAAAGGTATTATTGCAGCTTCTCTGGCAAAACTCTTGCAAGCGAGAGGCTTCAAAGTGACTATTCAAAAATTTGACCCATATATCAATGTTGACCCTGGGACATTAAACCCTTACGAACATGGAGAATGTTATGTAACGGAGGATGGCGCAGAAACTGATTTGGATTTGGGGCATTATGAGCGTTTTTTGAATATTCCTACTTCACAAGCTAATAATGTAACAACAGGTAGAATTTATCAAAGCGTTATTGAGAAAGAACGTAAGGGAGATTATTTGGGTAAAACGGTGCAGGTTGTACCGCATATTACCAACGAAATTAAGCGTCGCGTTCAGCTCTTAGGTCAAAATGGTGATTACGATATTATCATCACAGAACTTGGCGGAACGGTTGGAGATATTGAATCTTTACCGTATTTGGAGGCACTTCGTCAGTTGCGTTGGGAATTGGGTCGCGACAATTGTATTGTGTTGCATTTGACATTGATTCCTTATTTGAATGCAGCCAAAGAGCTTAAAACAAAGCCTACTCAACACTCTGTCAAAGAATTATTGAAGACTGGAATTCAACCAGATATATTGGTTTGTCGATGCGAAAGACCAATTACACAAGCTATTCGACGTAAGTTAGCATTGTTCTGTAATGTAGAAATCGCGGCAGTTATTCAATCCATAGATGCTGAAACCATTTACGATGTACCGTTATTGATGCAAGAAGAAAACTTGGATAGTACTGTAATTGCGAAGCTTCGATTGATTGAGAAACGCGATCCTAAATTAGATAAATGGGAAAACTTTTTGAAACGTTTCAAAAATCCAGACTCGGAAGTAACGATTGGTTTGGTTGGTAAATACAACGAATTACAGGATGCTTATAAGTCTATTTATGAGTCATTCATTCATGCTGGAGCAGTTAATCGATGTAAGGTAAAAGTCAAACCAATACATTCAGAAGCTATTACTGCCGAAAACGCGGCGGAGCATTTAAGCGGTTTTGATGGAATTTTGGTTGCGCCAGGATTTGGTGAACGAGGTATTGAAGGTAAATTACACGCAGCTAAATATGCGCGAGAAAGTGGTTTGCCTTACTTTGGTATCTGCTTAGGAATGCAATGTGCTGTGATTGAGTTTGCTAGAAATGTGCTTAATCTCGAAAATGCACATTCAACGGAAATGGAAGAACAGGCTCAAAATCCTGTGATTGCCATGATGGAAGAGCAGAAGAAAATCAAAAACATGGGCGGAACAATGCGTTTAGGTTCATATCCGTGCGATTTGAAAGAAAACTCTTTGGTTCATCAAGCTTATCGCGAAGCCAAAATAACGGAGCGTCACCGTCATCGTTATGAATTTAACAACAAGTATTTAGAGCAATTTGAAGAAGCTGGAATGATTCCTACTGGTTTCAATCCAGATACAGGATTGGTCGAAGCAGTGGAAGTCAAAGGGCATCCGTGGTTCGTAGGTGTGCAGTTTCATCCAGAATTGAAAAGTACAGTCGAAAATCCGCATCCTTTATTTGTTGCCTTCTTGAAAGCAAGTATGGATTATAGAGATAAATAATTTTTTTGAACTTTGTCTTTTGTCAGGCAGGTGTAGAACAGAAGAACCGTAGAATAATGAATTTTTTATCATTTATTATTCTGCGGTTTTTTTATTTTTTTTCTAAAAAAGTATAAAAAGAGGTAGCACCTTGATTATTAAAAGTTATTCCATCATTCTCTCATCGAACTTACTCAGAAATGATTTTCATCAATTTTTCTATAAAATCTTATTTGAATTAAATCTAATTAAGAATAAGATTTTATATTTGTACTCGAAAGTTATAAAACTTTAATCTTTGGTTTAAAACAAATATTAATGAGTACGATTAGGGGAAATAAAGATATAATTGGAATAGAGTCACAGCAATTCTTTTTTATTCACGAGCAACCGATGTCACAAGGTAAAGTAAAAAAGAAGTGTTGTAAAAAACATAAAAAAGGGAAACGCTGTAAAAAGTGTCCAGGAAGAAAAGATTGTTGCGAATAATGTAGGCTTTGAATGTGGATTAGTATAATTAGAGGATTATCTTCGTAGTCGAAACTTCAAGTTTCCCATGATTTCTTGTTTATCTTTATTCAAAATAATTTCGTAAAGCTCCAAATCATTTCCAACTATTTTTAAACCAAAATACCGATTATCATATCGTTTTTGTTCTTCAAAAGCGGATAATCCATCAATCATCAAAGCATCGAACCCTGACCAAACTAAGGTTCTATATTTAGCAAAAGTATGATTTCCGATTGTGCCATCGGGGCGAAATTCTACTGCTCGCATCACCAGATTATTATTTGCATCATAGACATTGTAGCGACCTTGCAAATATCTACGCGCCAAAATTTCGATTCCCAACATCGGATCGTAATCATATAACTTGTCAGAAGCATCACGCGAAACTTTCATGAATCTATCTTTATCCGAAAAACCTCCTTCATATTCTTGTTCCAAAACCAATGAATATTCATCATTCAACTTTTCAAATCCGACCATGGCATCTGTATTTCCTGCCGCAATAACAGGATGTCTTGACTCGATTTCTATATAAAAACTACCATTGTTTTCATTTTTATAAAAATAAAAACAACCATCATATACCCGAAAATCATTGGCATTTAACGCCACAAAAGGCAAACTATCTCCTTTAAATTGTCGTGCATCAATA
>CAKZLT010000016.1 GCA_937127195.1 uncultured Saprospiraceae bacterium | reverse complement strand
AAGGCTACTAATAAAAGTGTCTCTATTCTCTTAGCGCGTAGCGCGGTCTTTTAGTCTCTGTTCTGAATAGTAACAAAAAAACTTAGTTACTCAACATAACAGGCATAACTAACATCAAAATTTCTTCATCATCATTATTCTCAGAAGGAAGCAAAATACCAGCACGAGTTGGACCAGAAAGCTCCATTTTGATTTCGTCCGTTTCTAATACGCCAAGCATTTCTACCAAAAATTTAGCATTAAAACCGATTGTCATTGGCTCACCTTCGTAAGTACAAGTCAATTGTTCGGTCGCTTCATTAGAAAAATCCAAATCTTGCGCAGAAACAGTTAAACTATTTTCGGTAATTTTTAAAATAACTTGATTCGTTGTCTTATTGGCATAGATAGCAATACGCTTCAATGAACTTTGAAAATCCGCGCGACTTGCTGTCATTGTGTGTGGATTATCGGCAGGAATAACTGCATTATAATCAGGATAACGTGCGTCAATTAAGCGACAAACCATATTTACATTACCAAATGAGAAGAAAGCATTGGCTCTATTGAAAGAAAGTTTTACTTCATCACCTGCTGGCAATGCACCTTTTAGTAGGTTTAATGCTTTTTTAGGAACAATAAAATCAGCTTCCATGGTGTCCGCAATGTCATCATAAGCAAAACGAACCAACTTATGCGCATCCGTTGCTACACAAGTCAATGTATTGTCAGCGACTTTAAAGTAAACACCTGTCATTGCAGGACGCAATTCATCGTTGCTAGTAGCAAAAATCGTTTTGGTAATCGCTTGCATCAAAACGGGCGCAGGTACAACAATTGTACTCACATCATCCGCCGTTGGAATTTGAGGAAAATCAGCACCATTTTCACCAGCCAACTTATAACGACCATAAGCCGAAGTAATTCCGATACCGAAATTATCTTCTGCAACACTGAATGTAATCGGCTGCTGTGGCAAAGCCTTCAAAGTATCCATCAAAATTTTAGCAGGAATAGCTACACTTGCGTCTCCGCTTGCCTGCACTTCGATTGACGTTGTGATAGTCGTTTCTAAGTCCGTAGCAGCTATATTTAAAGTATTTCCTTCAATAGTAAATAGAAAATCTTCCAAGATTGGTAATACAGGATTCGAACCAATCGCACCACTGACTATTTGCAATTGTTTCAATAAATCGCTAGAGGATACACTAAATTTCATAGATACATTCTTTTTATATTACAAAAATTTGTAATCAAGCAAATATAAATGTTTAATATCTATTTTTTAATAAAAAACGATTAACATTTTATAGAAAAGTTATTCTTTAAAGGTTCTTTATGATTTTATGCGGTTTGTCTAAAATTTCGCTTTTTCAAATGGTTTCTAGATTCTCGGATTCTGGTTTCTAGTTTCTGCTACCGCTGTTTCGATTAACAGCGGTAGCAGAAACTAGAATCTAGAAATAATCAGACTAAGTAGGTGACACTTTGAATGACCACATAAAATCATATAGAACCTCTTTAAAATATCTTCTGACAACTTGTTTTCAAAACATCCTATTCAAAAAAACTATCATTTTAAACTTTATCCAATTCTAAAGTCTTTATATTGCATATTCATCAAATATTTCAACTATGTCATTAAAGGAAGATAAGCCGCCCATTTTTAAAACTTGGAATCAAATGTATGCCTTTGTACTAATAATGCACGTCATTATTATTGCGCTATTTTACTGGTTTACAAAAGCATTTTTATAAAAAAAACGGTAGGCGTCGGACGCTCCGCAAGCGTCCGACACCTTTACGATTAATTAAATCTCCCTTTGCTAAAAAAATAAAACTAACTCAATGAGTGCTCTTGATTGGATTGTAATGCTCGGAACGCTATTCGGAATAGTCGGTTACGGGGTTTGGAAAACGCGAGATACGACAAATGTTCAGGATTACCTTCTCGGAAAACGAGAACTCAAATGGTGGACAATTGGTCTATCTATCATGGCAACGCAAGCCAGCGCAATTACCTTTCTTTCTACTCCTGGGCAAGCCTACGAAGAAGGAATGGGGTTTGCTCAATTTTACTTTGGATTACCGATTGCGATGGTTATTTTGTCGGTTTTCTTTCTGCCGATTTACTATAATTTAAAAGTATATACCGCTTACGAATACCTCGAAGGACGCTTTGGCAAGCCTGTGAGGATGTTTACAGCGAGCTTGTTTTTGGTATCGCGAGGCTTAGCAGCAGGTTTGACCATTTTCGCACCAGCCATTATTTTATCTTCTATTTTGGGCTGGAATTTGGCTTTAACTAATTTATTTATTGGCTTGGTGGTCATTATTTATACGGTCGCTGGAGGGACAACAGCCGTGAGTCAGACGCAACAACAACAGATGATTGTTATCCTTTCGGGAATGTTCATCGCGGGCGTAATTTTGGTTTTTAGTTTGCCACAAGATGTCAGTTTTGTAGATGCATTGAGCGTTGCGGGTAAAATGGAAAAACTCGAAGTGGTTGATTTTTCTTTTAATTTGAATGATAAATATACGATATGGACAGGAATCCTGGGAGGTACTTTCTTATTTCTATCCTATTTTGGAACCGATCAATCACAGGTTCAACGCTATCTTTCAGGGCGTTCGTTGACTGAGAGTCGATTAGGTTTGTTGTTTAATGGTATTCTTAAAGTACCAATGCAATTTTCTGTTTTGTTTGTTGGTATTTTGGTATTTATGTTTTATCAGTTCACGATGCCTCCTGTTCATTTTAATAAAGCGAACGTAGATAACCTTGAAGGAACAAGTTACGAAACGACCTATCAAGAGTTAGACCAGCAACATACCGTTATTTTTGAAAATAAAAAAGAAGCGATTAATACGCTAATCGGTGCGATTCATTCGGAAGATGAAGCAGCTATCAATACTTCAAAAGCCAATATTAATCAACTAGTCAAAGACGAAAGTGCTGTCCGAAATGAAGTCAAAAACTTAATTGTAAAACAAAATCCAGATGCTGAAACCAAAGATACCGATTATGTTTTCATTTCTTTTGTCATGGGATATATGCCCGTTGGATTGGTTGGATTGCTATTGGCGGTGATTTTTTCGGCGGCAATGTCTTCGACAGCTTCCGAACTCAACGCGCTGGCAACAACAACAACAATTGATATTTATAAAAGGAATTTCAAAAAAGATGGTTCTGATAAGCACTATTTGAATGCTTCACGTCTTTTTACGGCAGGATGGGGTGTGATTGCCTTGTTTTTTGCGATGACAGCGCAGCTATTTGATAATCTTATCGAAGCGGTTAATATTATTGGTTCATTATTTTATGGTGCTATTCTGGGTATATTTTTGGTAGCATTTATCTTTAAAAATATCAAAGGAAGAGCCGTTTTGTGGGCTGGGTTATTCACTGAAATTGCCGTGATTTCCATTTTTGCGTTAAGCAAATATGGATATATTAAATTGGCATTTCTTTGGTTAAATCCTATTGGCTGTCTTTTATTGATTGGATTGGCTTTTATTTTTCAGTCGATGATTGGGGAAGAGGAAACGGAAGATGAAGTATAATAAAACTTTGTAAAATGGAATTGGATAATGAATATTGTAATGATATTTGTTATCCAATTTTTTATTAAAAAATGAAAATGGATATAGTATTACTAAACCAAATAAATGAAGTTTTCAAACTTTATGAATTTCAAGGAAATAATAAAGGAGCAATAGAAAATTTATCTCAAATAAATATTTTCATCGGTGTCAATAATTCAGGGAAAAGTAGATTACTTAGAGAATTATTTTTAGCATTCCAACCTAGTGAAGAAAAATATTTGAAATATCGTGAAGTAGAAACTGATATTTTTGATATGGTTGTAGTCATGAAAAGCATCTTTTCTAATCATAAAAAATTTGTAAATATTTTTCTTAAAAAGTATTCAGATTTCCTTGATTTAAACAAGATACCAATACCTCAATCGTTAAGTTATATAAACTTAGAAGAGCCTGATTTTGAAAATTGGGTAAGCTATGATGAATTAAGAAATGAGTTAAATACTTTTTTTCATTATATAAATGAACTCAAAAAACATCAATCTGAAGATGAAGATATGCTTGAAGAACTTATACAAATTATAGATAACTACCCGCTAAGAAGGCACAGTAAACAATATTATGTTCAATTTATTCCAATTATACGCACTTTGAGGTATATTGATAATATAAAAGTTCTACATAACCATTTTATTAAATTCTATTTTCCAAAAGATAAACTTAGGTTAAAAGAAGATGTTAAAATTTCTACAGGAGAACATTTTACGGGTACTATTCAGGAACTTCATAACTCTCCAGAAGATAAAAGAATAATTAAAGAAGATTTTGAACAATTTCTTTCTGAAACTTTTTTTGAAAATCAACTCGTAAAAATAACTCCTATGAAGGGTGATGACAATCATCTTCGTATAAAAATAGGAAAAGAGAAAGAATATCCTATTCATTTAATTGGGGATGGTATTCAGTCTATTATCAATTTAACTTTTCCAATGTTTGAGAGTAACAATAGAAATTGTATTCTATTTATTGAAGAACCAGAAATTAATCTACATCCAGCATACCAAAGAATATTATTAGAAACAATAACAAGGTTTCCAAATTTGATAGTCTTTTTTACTACACATTCTAATCATTTTCTTGATATGACTGTTGACTTTAGAGACAAGGTTTCGGTTTATCATTTTCAGAAAACACTTCAAGAAGGATATGTAAAGTCTTCAAGACAAACGGCAAAGTTTAAAGTCTCGAATATTACTAACCCTAATTTTAACTTGCTTAACGAACTAGGTGTAAGAAACTCTTCTGTTTTTCTAGCTAATTGTACAATTTGGGTTGAAGGTATTACAGATAGATTCTATGTTAGAAAATATCTAAAATTGTATCAAGAAAGTTTAAAGGAAGAAAATCAACAATCAAAACTATTTCAAGAAGATTTGCATTTTTCTTTCATTGAATATGGTGGTAATAATATTACTCATTGGTCTTTTTTAGATAGTGCTGAAAAAGGTGAAGATTATAAAAATATTAATGTAGAAGCTATTTCTGGAAATATATTTTTGATTGCTGATAATGATGGAGTAAATGAAAAAGATAGTAATAAAACTGCTAAAGCAGAAAGATTTAAACTATTAAAAAACGCTTTAGGTGATAGGTTTTATTCATTAAAAGCTAGAGAAATAGAGAATTTGGTATCTCCTAAAATTTTAGAAAAAACTTTAGAAAAGTTAGACAAGGCAAATAAAATTCAAAACGCATCCATTTTTGATAATTTAAACCATGAAGATTATCAAGCAGAAAAAATTGGAGAATTCATAGATAAGCAACTTAACATAAATAGATTTGCAGCCAAATCAGGTACAATCAAGCAAAAAATAGATTTTGCAATAGCTGCAACTGAAGAAATGAATTCATTTGATGATTTGTCAGAAGAAGCAAAATTGTTAGCTAAACGAATTTTTTCATTTATAGAAAAGCATAATTCTTAATAAAATTTTAGTTTTTTTGTAAAAAAAGACCAATACAATTACCTTTTTTATAAAAAAAAAGAAAATAATTAAAAATATCACAAAATAGTTACCCATCTATTATTACAATAAGTACCTTTGCATTCAATTTTATAAAAATGTCTTCGAACTAAAAAAGGCATTTATTTTTAAGCATCTTTTTAAAAAATCATTACAACATGAGAGTAGCGGTAGTAGGCGCGACAGGATTGGTAGGAACTGTTATGTGTCAGTTGCTAGAAGAGAGAAATTTTCCGATTACAGAATTTATACCTGTCGCTTCAGCGCGTTCAGCAGGTAAAAAGCTGAACTTCCGAGGAAAAGATTATACGATTGTAACGAATGAAGATGCTGTGAAGGCGAAACCAGACATTGCTTTGTTTTCGGCGGGCGGCAGCACTTCTTTGGAGTGGGCGCCCAAATACGCAGAAGCAGGTACAACCGTAATTGATAATTCTTCGGCATGGAGAATGGACGAAACGAAGCGTTTGGTCGTTCCAGAAATCAATGCAAATTGCTTAACAAAAGACGATAAAATTATTGCTAATCCAAACTGTTCGACCATTCAGTTGGTAATGGCTTTAGCTCCTTTGCACAAGGCTTACGGTATTGAGCGTTTGGTAATTTCGACTTATCAATCGATTACAGGAACGGGCGTGAAAGCAGTTCGACAGTATGAAGCGGAAGCCAAAGGCGATACAACAGTCGAAAAGGCGTATCCGCACCCGATTTATGGTAATGCAATTCCACATTGTGATGTGTTTTATGATAATGGATACACGAAGGAAGAGTTGAAAATGGTTAACGAAACTCGCAAAATTTTAGCAGATGATTCTTTAAGAATTACAGCTACGGCGGTTCGTATTCCGACAACGGGCGGACACTCTGAAAGCGTGAATATTACTTTTGCAAAAGATTTTGAAGAAGGAGATATTAGTCGTTTGTTGGATGAAGTATCGGGAATTACGGTACAGGATGACATAAAAAATAATCTTTATCCAATGCCTTTATTATCAAATGGTAGCGATGAAGTATTCGTTGGGCGTATTCGTAGAGATTATTCTGCGGATAATTCTTTGAATCTTTGGGTTGTTTCTGACAACTTAAGAAAAGGTGCAGCAACTAACGCTATTCAAATCGCTGAATATTTGATGGAAAATAATTTGGTTTAGATGCGAGAGACGAGACCGCCTCTAAAAAAATCACTTTTCACTCCTAAAAGACACTTCTAAATGTTAATGTTATTCTAATTGGCAGTATTTATGTTGACTAGTTAGTTATAATATAATATATTAGTGGTTGGATTTTTTAATTTCATTATATATAATATAATAAAAATAAAGTTTTATATGAAAAAGATATTAATGGTATTCGCTGTTTTGGCATTCGTTGGTTTATCAACTACTACTTATGCACAGCAGGCAAATAGCGCAGAAAAAGCAACTAATGCCGTTTTAGGTGTGAAAAAAGCAGAAAAGAAAGCATCTTGTTGTGCTTCTAAAGGCAAAAAGGCATCTTGCTCAAAAGGTACTAAGTCAGCAAAAGCAACTAAAGTTTCTTTGAGTTCAAAAGCTTCTACTACCAAAAAAGGTGCATCTTGTTGCGCTTCTAAAGGTAAAAACGCTTCTTCTTGCTCTAAAAAAGGTAAATCGTCTTCAACTGCTCAAGCTAATAAAACGACACCTAAGTTTGAGAGTATCAAAAAAGTACCTGCTAAAACTCATGCTTCATCATCTATGGATAACTAGAGTTTAGTTTTTTTTGAATAAACAATTGGCGATTGAATGTCTTGATAATCAAGACATTCAATCGCCAATTGTTTTTCTAGATGATTTGTTCGTTATAATTTTTTTTAGTATTGAAGCACCCAGAAAAAATCTCACAAAAAAATATTAATAATATTTCATACTTTTAATTCTTTGATAAAAAACAAAAGCATCCGAAATAAAAGTAATGAATCGATTAACTATTTACACTCTCTTTTCTCTATTTCTATTCACTAATTGTAATGAAAATGCTGCTGAAAAATCATTATTTTCAGCTTCTAAAAGTCCAAATACCGCTCAAAATATTATCCTTTTAATTGGTGATGGAATGGGGATTTCACAAATTACCGCTGGAATGTATGCCAGTGATTCTATTCTAAACCTAGAACGTTTCAAATCTATTGGTTTACAAAAAACGGATGCCGCTAATCACTTAGTTACAGATTCTGCTGCTGGTGCAACAGCATTTGCAACAGGAAAAAAAACCAATAATGGTGTAGTTGGAATGGATGCTCAATTGAAAAGTGCCAAAAATATTATTGAATACGTCAAAGAAAAAGGACTTGCTGCTGGATTGGTTGCCACTTCTCAAATCGCTCATGCAACGCCTGCGGCTTTTTTTGCACATCATCCGAAGCGAGCAAAAATGGAAAATATTGCTGCTCAATTACTTACAACTGATGTCGATTTGCTTATCGGCGGCGGACAAAATCACTTTGAAGCTCGAAAAGATAATCGTAATATTTCTAAAGAATTAGCACAAAAAGGCTATCAAGTGAATAGCTTCATGACAAAATCATTGGACAAAATTGAGCCGAATTATAAAGACAATTTTTTATATTTTACTGCTGCAAGTCTTCCTTTATCTGTCGAACAAGGTCGTGATTATTTACCATTAGCAACCAGTTTTTCTATTGATTTTTTAAAAAAACATAACTCAAATGGCTTCTTCTTGATGGTTGAGTCTTCTCAAATTGATTGGGGCGGACATAACAATAATTCAGATTATATCATTCAAGAAATGCTTGATTTTGATAAGGTAATTGGAAGAGCTTTGGATTTTGCGGAAGCAGATGGAAACACATTAGTCATCGTAACAAGCGATCACGAAACTGGTGGATATTCTATTAATTATGGTTCGAGTCGTAAGAAATTTAAAACGGGGTTCACTACCGATTATCATACGGCACAAATGGTTCCTGTGTTTGCTTATGGTCCAAATGAGGAATCCTTTATGGGAATTTATGATAATACCGATATTTTTAAAAAAATGATGGAAACATTTGGAATAGAGAAATGATTTGGGTTTCCGAGTCGCAACTCGCAACCTGCGACTCGAAAACCCGCAATTTTTTTTAAAAAAAATCCTTAAAGCATCGTTAATGACTTATTAATCATAGCCTTCCTACTAAAAACTCTTATACATTTTATTATTTTTGCTACACTTTGCTAACAAAAAGCAAAATTCCCTTTTTTTGAACAAAATAATCTATCAATAGAACTTAGTAATTTATTCTATGAAATCTTTTAGTCAACTTAAAAATATCGTTGGTTGGGTCGTGTTCGGCATAGCTACGATAGTATATGCACTTTCGGCAGAGCCTACGGGTAGCTTGTGGGACTGTGGTGAGTTTATTGCAGGTGCTTACAAAATGCAAGTAGTTCACCCTCCTGGCGCACCTTTATTCCTTTTGATTGGTCGAATGTTTACATTTGTAGCAGAGACTTTATTCCCTAATGATCCTTCGATGATTGCTTATTCAGTCAATCTGATGTCAGGCGTTTGTACCGCATTTGCTGCTACATTTGCAGCTTGGTCAACAATTACATTAGGTAAATTGGCATTAGTTGGTCGTTCTGATGAAATGACTACAGCACAAACTATCGTAACACTTGGAGCTGGTTTAGTTGCTGGTTTAGGTACTGCTTTTACGAGTTCTGTTTGGTTCTCAGCAGTAGAAGGTGAGGTATATGCGATGTCATTCTTCTTTACCTCTTTGGTATTTTGGGCTATGTTGAAATGGTATAGCTTGCCAGATACGAAGGATTCTGACCGTTGGATAGTATTTGCTTGCTATATGGCTGGTTTGTCAATTGGAGTTCACTTATTGAGCTTATTGACTTTTCCTGCATTGGCTTTATTATATTATTTTAAAAAATTCAACAACCACAACTTACGCGGAGGCTTAATTGCTTTAGCTGCTGGTGCTGGTGTTTTGATATTAGTACAAGCCATTTTAATATTAAACTTCCCAAAAATAGGTGCTGGTTTTGACTTATTCTTCGTGAATAGCTTAGGCTTACCATTTGGTAGTGGTTTATTGTTTTTCATTGTTTTGTTAGTTGGAGGTGTAGTATTTGGGTTATACTACGCACACCAAAAAATCAATCCTAACTTACAGAAAGCTGTTGTTGCTTTTAGTATGGTTTTAATTGGTTTTTCTACTTACGGTACTATTCTTATTCGTGCGAATGCCAATACGCCGATTAATATGAATGACCCTTCTGATGTATTTAGTTTGACTTCGTACTTGAATCGTGAGCAATATGGTGACCGTCCATTATTGAGAGGTCCTCATTATGCTGCTGGTCGTCCGATTCGCTATGACACTGAAGATAGATATGCCCCCGTAGGAGATAAATATGAAGTGGTTGATAGAAAAATTACTCCTATTTACAATCCTGCGGATATGATGTTTTTGCCACGTCGTGGTCACATTGAAAAGAAGCAAATGCACGAAACTTGGTCTCAGTACTTTGGTACTAAAAAACCGAGTCAGGCAGATAATATGCGCTACTTATTCACTTATCAAATCAACTGGATGTATTGGCGATATTTCATGTGGAATTTCACTGGTCGCCAAAATGGAGAGCAAGGATATTATCCTTGGGATGTGAAAAGCGGACATTGGTTATCTGGTATTAGTGCAATTGATGGCGGTAGATTATACAACCAAAGTGAATTGCCTGAAACGATGAAACAACATCAGGCGCGTAATAAATATTATTTCTTACCATTAATATTCGGGTTACTCGGATTGTTCTTTTTCGCGAAAGCGAACAGCAAGGACTTCTTGGTTACAATGATCTTATTTTTACTAACAGGATTAGCGATTATTGCTTACTCTAACCAACCTCCAAATGAACCGCGTGAGCGTGATTACGTACTCGTAGGCTCATTTATGGTGTATTGTATGTGGATGGGATTCGGAGTAATTGCCATTTGGAAGCTATTCGTAGAGCGACTCAAAATGAATTCTAATGTATCAGCATTTGCGGCATTAGCGTTGGTGTTGACTGCGCCTATCATAATGGGGGTTCAGAACTGGGATGACCATAGTCGTGGTTCACACACTGGAGCGCGTGATTATGCCATTAACTTCTTAGAGTCTTGCGAAGAAAACGCAATTATCTTCACTCATGGTGATAATGATACTTATCCACTTTGGTATGCTCAAGAGGTAGAAAATATTCGTACTGACGTTCGTGTTGTAAACTTGAGTCTTTTGGCAGTAGATTGGTATATTGACCAATTACGTAGAAAGGTGAATAATTCACCAGCTATTAAAATGTCGATTCCAGAGGCTGGTTATCGAGGATTTAAGCGAAATCAGGTCATGTATTCTGGACAGGATGCCTTACCTGCTGGCGCAACCGTTCAGCAAGTTATCAAATTTATTGGTGAAGATCATCCGTTGAATTTACAAGGAGGTAGTAAAACGGAGTCTTTCTTACCTACAAAAACAATTACTGTTCCTGTTGATAAAGCAAAAGTATTAGCGAATGGTACTGTATTACCAGAGGATTCTGCAAGAATTCAACCTATTCGATTTACGATTGGTAAGACTAATTTAATCAAGGATGAAACGGCTGTTTTGGATATTATTGCTAGTAACAATTGGGATAGACCAATTTACTTTGCAGTAACTTGTCGTCCAGAAAAGACGTTAGGAATGGCAGATTACTTGCAACTAGAAGGAATGGCATTCCGTTTAGTTCCTGTAAAAACGGCTTCTGATAGAAGTTTAGGGTTTATCGGTAGCGGTAAGATCGCAGCAGATAAAACTTTCGATAACATCATGACGAAATTCAAATGGGGTAACTTTGATAAGGAGCGTCTATTTGTTGATAGAAGTTACGCGCCGAGTGTAATGAGTATGCGTTTGGTAGTTGTCCGTTTGGCTAGACATTATAATAATATAGGTCAAAAAGACAAAGTTGCTAAGTTGTTGGAAGAATACTTTGACGCTTATCCGCACATGAATTTCCCTTATGATTATAATACATTGATGTTAATCGGTGAATATTATCGTGCTGGCTTGTTGGACGAAGCAAAAGAACACGTTAGAATATTAGCAACGGAAGCTGCTGATTATATGAATTTTTATAGTTCAATTTCTAATGATGATTTGCAATCATTCCAGTTTGATTACCAACAAACTCAAAATTCTATCAATCGCTTGAATTCATTGATTGAAGCAAATGATGATGATTTCAAGAATGAAATTAGAAATATTATTGGTGGATATGTGCAGCAACAACAGCCGCAACAGCCTAGACCAAAAGGATAGTAAATAGTATTTACTACATAAAAAAGACGCATTCCAAAACTGGAATGCGTCTTTTTTATGTAGTGCGACGAGCTTCGTCGCTCCTTAAACAAAAGCAACTTTTATTGGTTTGGCGACGAAGCTCGTCGCACTACTTATAGAAAATGCCTCATTTGCTAGTGTGAACTAACAAATGAGGCATTTTTTTATAAAAAAGTAACCTATAAAAGACCAGTCACTAATCACCAAAGAAATTACTTATTAAATTCAGCTTCTAAAATACGAAGTACTTCAATAATCGTTTCTTCTTCTAAGTCCGTTCTTCTTACTAAAAAGTCTTTAGACAAAGCCAAAACACTTTTTGCTGTATCACAACCAACTGTTTTTAACTCATCCAAAATCCAGCTTTCGATTTCGTCACGGAATTCTGATAAATCTACATCATACTCTGCTAATTCATCCGTATCACGATATACATCAATCTCGAATCCTGTCAACTTACTTGCCAATTGAATATTCACACCTTTCTTACCAATTGCTAAAGAAACTTGATCAGGCTTCAAATATACAGCAGCACGTTTTTCTTCTTCATTCAATTCTACGTTGGTAATTTTAGCTGGTGTCAACGTTCTTTGAATCAATAAGCTGATATTATTTGTAAAGTTGATAATATCAATATTCTCGTTACGTAACTCCCTCACAATACTATGAATTCTTGAACCTTTCATACCAACACAAGCACCAACAGGGTCAATTCTATCATCATAAGATTCAACCGCAACCTTAGCTCTAACTCCTGGCGTTCTGACAACGCGCTGAATAGTAATCAAACCATCTTCAATCTCAGGTACTTCTTGCTCTAAGAGCTTCTCTAAGAACTCAGGAGCTGTTCTAGATACAATAACTTGAGGGTTGTTATTCTTCATTTTCACTTCACGAATAACTCCTCTGACCATATCGCCTTTTCTAAAAAAGTCACCTCTGATAGTTTCATTTCGTGGCATCACCAATTCATGGTTGGTTACATCATCAATGATTAAGATTTCTCTTTTTAGGATTTGATGAACTTCACCAACTACCAAATCACCAATACGTTCACTATACATACGGTAAACTTCGTCTTTTTCTAAGTCCGAAATTCTTGACTTCAATGTCTGACTAGCTGCTTGAATAGCTCTACGCCCGAAAATGGTAATATTAATTTGTTCGTAGCATTCTTCACCTATCTCGTAATCTTCCTCAATTTTGTTGGCTTGTTCGATAGTGATTTGCATATTCTCATCTTCAACTTCACCTTCTTGTACTATCTCACGAACACGCCAAATCTCTAAATCACCTTTTTCAATATTAACAATTACATCAAAATTGTCGTCTGAGCCATAACGCTTTCTAATCAATGTACGAAAT
>CAKZLT010000015.1 GCA_937127195.1 uncultured Saprospiraceae bacterium | reverse complement strand
CGTCACCAAGTATTTTTAATGAGATTAACTATCACTGCAATCTGTTACAATCAGAAACTTTCCTATTTTTATAAAAAATGGGAAATACAATTCTCTAAAAATATTAATCACCAATGCTAGTTTATAAAGAATGAATATCAAACAACTTTGGCAAAAAATAACCAATATTGGCGTCGATGAAGAGCATCTAGGGCGTTCCGTTATTAAGGTACGTTTACTTAATCAATTGATGTTTTTGACTTTAACGACCTCTTCATTGATCGTAATCTCTTATATTTTGACCAATGAAGGCTGGGTAATTATAGCAACAACGAGTCTCAATATAATTATCGAAGTATTCGTTTTATCTTTAGCCTATCGACAGCGACACAATGCCGCTCGACACTTTTCCTGTATTCTTTTTCCAACTGCGATAGCTTTTAATGTCGTTGCTAACGGAGGTGGATTTGGAGAGTCCAATATTTTTTTAGCTCTAGGTTTTACAGCTTTTATCCTTTATGAAGGTCAAAAAAAATTACAAATTCCTGCCGTCTTTTACATAACAGCCCTATTCGTTTTCTCTAAACTTTATATAATCAATTACCACAGCACTACTCCGAATACAATAAATCCTTATGATGAAATTATTACATTTCCGACCATTTTAATTGCTTTGGGATTACTTATAGTCATTTATCAAAACGAAATCAAGCGATATGATAAACAAAATAAACTCGCACTAAAAGCTCTAGAAATTAAAAATAATCAACTCGCACAAATCAATAGTGAGCTTGAACAATTCTCTTACATTGCGTCTCATGACCTCAAAACACCACTAAGAACGATTACAAGCCATTTGGGGCTAATAAAATGGCACATCAAAAAACAAAATTTTGAAGCAATAGAAAAAGATATAATTTTCGCTCAAAATGGAGCAAAACAAATGTACACCTTGATTAGCGACATTTTGGAATACAAACAAGTCAGTAATAATGATGAAGCTATTCAACTTGTCAATCTCGAAGAGGTCGCCCTTCAAGTTGTTCAGCAAATAGACTCCTTTATTAAAGAAAAAGATGCCATTATTGAAATTGAAGAACTACCATCTATTTCAGTTAAACACGTTGATATGATTGTTCTTTTTCAAAACATCCTTGAAAATGGCATCAAATACAACAAATCAAAACCTCCAAAAGTAATTATAACTGCTACTGTTATTAAAAATCTTCTTACTCTCCAATTTATAGATAACGGAATTGGAATTGACGCAATTTATCATGATAGAATTTTTCAATTCTTTAAGCGACTACACCGTCCTGACGAATACGAAGGCACAGGAATTGGCTTAGGTCTTTGCAAAAAAATCATTCAGAATTATAATGGTAAAATATCCGTAAAAGCTAACCCTACGGGCGGTTCTATTTTTGAAATAGAGCTACCTATTAGTTAATTTTGACGTGTATTTTTCTAAAAAATGCTATATTTTACATCCCCTTTTAATCATTAGACTTTATTCTAAATAACGAATCAACCAAGTAACCAAACGATGCAATCACACCAACTCAAGTTCTCAAAAACGGCTCATTATTACACCATCGGCACACCAACTCCCAAAGTCAAAAATCTTTGGATTTGCTGTCACGGCTACGGGCAAGCAGCCAATAGATTTATTTATAAATTCAAAGAAATAGAAAACGAAAACACCTTCATTGTTGCTCCAGAAGGGTTGTCTCGATTTTATTTTGGTAATACCAGACACGTCGGCGCATCATGGATGACCAAAAGTGATCGATTAACCGAAATCGACGATTATTGTAATTGGTTAGATACTATTTATGATACATTTGTGCCACAACTTTCTCCCAATATCAAGATTACTTTCTTTGGGTTTTCGCAAGGTGTAGCCACTATTTTTAGGTGGATTCACGCTCGAAAAAGACCTTGTAATCATATCATTGCATGGGCAGGAATGATTCCTGAAGATATTTCTTACTTAGATATGAGTAATTATTGGGATAATAAAACAATCATTCGTGTCATCGGTACTTCCGACGAATACCTTACCCCCGAACGCCTTCAATCAGACAATGACTTCATTAAAAGTCAAAAAATAGAGGCAAAGCTAGTGCAATTTGAAGGAAAACACGTTATAGATAGACCAACTTTGAGGGAAGTAGCAAAGCAACTAATCGTCACTTAAGTACAATGATAGATTAGCAAAATAGCTTTTGATTATCAATACATTACGCCCATTTCTATACTTGATTACTTTTGTCCAAGTACTCAAAAAAAATTCATCTTACCCAAGATCGTCTATTAGGCTTTATTCTAAATAATTTAGCTTCATACAAAACCATTTTAGAATAAAGTCTATTACATACAAATCAAATTCATGAAAATACTACATCAGATATATGCCATTTATTGTTACCTAATTATGGTGATTGCTTTAGTAGCGTTTTTTCTTTTTTTTGAAAATATTTACCTGCCAACTACGGTCAGCGCACCGCTCGGCAATCCAATTAGTATCAATGTGTTCCTATTAGATTTTATGCTGATTTCACTCTTTGGAATTCAGCATAGTATCATGGCGCGTGATTGGTTCAAAAACTCGTTGAAAGATTTCCTTCCTCCCGTACTCGAACGCGTCACTTTTTTATTGATGTCAAGTATTACATTAGCGATAATCGTTCGGTTTTGGCAACCATTTGGAGGTATTATTTGGGATGTTCGCAATACTTTTACGGAGTATTTATTATTTATTATTGGAGGCATGGGCGGTATTATTGTCTTCCTGAGTGCTCAAGCAATTAGTAGTCATTCGTTCATTGGTTGGGAACAAATCACCACTAAAAATGCCCAAACAGAACCATCTTTTGTTACCCCTTCCTTTTATCGTTTTGTGCGTCATCCTATCTATTTTGGTCTGCTTTTATTATTTTGGAGTGTGCCATTATTATCGTTTAGTGGCTTGTTCTTTAACCTTCTAATGACTTTATATATTATCATTGGAGCTACCTTTGAAGAACGTAATTTACGACTAACTTTTGGCGAAATCTACCAGACTTACCAGAGATTTGTTCCTATGTTGATTCCTTTTACAAAATTTAGATAATAAAAAATAACAAAAAATTGTAAAAGAAATAGCACCTTGAATCACCAGAACTTCGGAATAGATATCAAAAGTTATTCAATAGACTTTATTCTAAAATGCACCAATTTTGTCATTGTACTTAGGGAGTAGGCAAAAAATAACCTACTCCCTTAATCATAAACTATAATCAATTCTCAACTTGAAAAAAACTATCATTGACCAACTCCTAGAATGGACACAACAACGAATAGAAGAAAAAACTGCGATGCGAGAACGCTTCTCAAAACTACTTCTACTCTACCAAAATCAGCTTAATTTTAGAATAATTAAAATAGCTGGAACAAATGGAAAAGGATCTACAAGTGCTATGCTTTCAGCTTGTTTGACTTCTGATAATCAAACTGTTGGGTTGTTTACTTCACCTCATTTAGTTCATGTATCTGAGCGTTTTCGGGTCAATGACCAAATGATTGATACAAAAGAATTAGAAACAATAGCAAAGGAAGTACAAGTAACTCTAAAAGCTTTTGTGGCAAAGGAAGGAAGCGCATTTATTCCGTCTTTTTTTGAGGTTTTGATATTAATTGCGATTTGTTTTTTTTATAAAAAAAAGGTAAAAATTGCCATTTTTGAAGCTGGAATTGGCGGCAAAAATGATGCTGTAAGCCTTTTGCCTGATGTGCTGAGTGCAATCACTTCAATTGGTCTTGACCATGAAAAACAACTCGGAGGAACTTTGAAGTCAGTAGCGACCGACAAAGCTGGAATTGCCCTAAATCATTCTACACTTTGGGTTCAATCGACTATTCCAAATGCTTTACACCCAATTATTCAAGAGAATGTGAACGAAGGCGTTTCTGTTTTTTTTACAAAAGAAAAAGTAAAACCTCATGCCGCTAATTCTACGGATTTTTTTATAAAAATAAATGAGCAACAGCAGTTGGTTACGCCTCAATTGCAAGGAAGTTTTCAGTTAGAAAACTTAAATTTAGCTGCCAATATTTTTGATTTTTTATATCAAAAAAAATTAATTCATAACCTTAAATCTATCAAAGGAATCGAACAAACGCAATGGCAAGCTCGATTTGAACGGATTGGTCAAAGTCCCGAATTTTTAGTTGATGCGGCACATAATGAACACGCGCTTCAAGCCTTAGTCATTGCCCTAAATAGAATAAACGCTGCTGAAAATCGAGTTTTAGTTATCGGTATTTCATCTGAAAAAGATCGCAAAAAAATGGCTTATTGGCTTCCTAAATTAGCTCAAACGATTTATTTGGTTGATGATTTTTATAAGGCAACATCTGCCAAACAACTGCTTCAAGCTTTCTCTAGTGTCGAGGTGTCGAATACAAATGGTTATGAAATGCAATCCGTTTTGGCGGAAGTGAAAGCTACATATTCAAAAGAATTAATCGTTGTCACAGGTTCTATTTTTATGATTGGGAAGGCAAGAGAATTAATAGTTCAAGAAATTTAGAAGACGTTTTTTCTATGAAAAATATAATACAAGACTTAATCAGCTTACCTAAATATGGAAAAGGAATCGGATTGCATCGAATGAATGCTTTAACCGAAGATTTACAAAAAACAGATTGGTGGCAAACAATTAAACCTATAAATATTGTCGGAACGGATGGAAAAGGAAGTACTTCGGCGATAATTACTACTATATTAAGTGCATTAAATATCTCTTTTGGTCGATATACTTCTCCTCATTTATTTGATTTTGGTGAGCGAATGCTCGTTGATAATCAACTCATTTCGATAGAGGAATTAGAAGTAATAGCCAATAGTGTTTCGAAGAAAAAAGCCATTTTTTTACAAAAAAACAAAAATGAACAATTCAACGCTTTTGAAACTTTCACGGCTATTGCGCTACAACATTTTTATAATAAAAAAACAAAAACCGTTGTATTAGAGGCAGGAATAGGTGGTCGATATGATTCTACACGAATTTTGACGGGAGATTTTGCAGCTTTGACTTCGGTAAGTTTGGAGCATACAGAGATTTTGGGCGTATCAGAAGATTTGATAGCCTTTGATAAAATGGATATTCTGAATACTAGCGGAACATTGGTTGTCGGACAAATGAAACCTCATTTATTAACCAAAATAAAAAACTACGGCAAAATAAAAGGTATTGAAGTGCTTTGTATTCAAGATTATTGTCAAGTGCATCAAGTTAAATATTTAGACAATAGAATGCTGTTGGATCTGGAAATTGATAATTGGCGAATCGATTCTTTAGAAATAAATTTGCTCGGAGAACATCAAATCAGTAATGTGCAAGTTGCTGTTCTGTTATTAAAGCGATGGTTAAAAAAGTATTATCCGAAAATTTCAGCTATTCAATTTAAAAAGGCAATTAACTTAGGATTAAAGCAAATTGACTGGAAAGGGCGTTTTCAGAGAATACATCAAGCACCTAATATCTATATTGATGTTGGGCATACAGTGAATGCTTTCCGATTATTAGCTAGTTCTATCCAAAAAATGACACCTAGAAAGTGGCTCTTAGTCGTTGGTTTTTCTCATAAAAAGCCTTTTGAAAAAATGCTGCGGGAGTTGTTGCCTATCGCGGATAAAATGATTTGCACGAGTGCCTATCATCGTGGAAGTGATATAGAAATCCTGTTTGAAACAGCCCAAAAATTGAATAGTAATAATATTGAAATCAAAAAAACAACGAATATCGAAAGCGCAATCGACCACGCAAGAATAATTGCATTGGCTGAAAATATGGATATATTAATAGTTGGCGGTTTGTTTTTAGCAATTGAAAGCCATCATTATATTAATGGCAACGATGCAAAGTCCTTAGCGTTTTTCTAAAAAAAAAGCACTACAAGATTTACTCTGTGTAAAGATATTTTCAAAATTTAGTAAATTTTCGCATACCTCAAAATATATCTTGCAGTGCCAAAAAAAAAATATAATTTTATCACTTGATTCTAAAATTTAAGTAACCAATCGAAAATAAGTATAGATTAAAAATGAAGTAACACCTTGATTATCAAAAGTTATTCACTCATTTTATCATTCACTAATTCTGTCATTGTACTT
>CAKZLT010000014.1 GCA_937127195.1 uncultured Saprospiraceae bacterium | reverse complement strand
ATTATATAATTTTAATGTATTTTCCTTTTGAACCAATCTTTGATATAATTTAGAAAGTTCGTCTTTGTCTTCATAAGGAGCAGAAATACCAATAAAACTATTACTAAAACAGGTATATTGGTTTGCAAAAATCATAGGGATTTTAGACTTTAAAGCTAACTGAAAAATAATATGAGGAGGACTATATAATTTTTCTACTCGAGGTTCTGCGAAAAGAGTAGCAGTTTCTGTTATTGTTTCATATTCGCCAGTTTCTTTTAATGATTTTACTTTAATAGTTTGTTTTCCTGTTATAAAATTAGCAGGCTTTCTTTCTCTATTTTTATGATTAATTTTATATCCAATACTGTAAATCCATTCAGGGTTTTCTTTTTTCTTATGATTAATAAACTCTTTCAACGTTCTCAATAAACTCAATCTATAAATCAAATGAAACAATCTTCCTCCGCCCAAAAGGTTCGTTTTCCAAACAAAATGAGTTTTCTCACTAATTACTTTATCATAAGGAACAATGTGATTATCATAATAATCTATCTCAAAACGCATTTTATGTTCGCTTTGAAATTGTCTTTTTACAATAATATGTTCGACTGCTTTGTACTCAGATGGTTGATTATTTATTGTCAAAGCAATGATAGGTGTGTCAGCCGTTTTATGGAATAATACTCTTCTTAAATGAGTAAAATCATAAATTTTTTCAACGGTATAATCTGTAAAAATTCGTTTCCTATATTGATGATTAAACTTTGATTTACTATAAAGAAAAACACCTGATGGAACAATCATACAAACCTTTTTACCAAAGTACAATGCACTTTCTAAAAACATTAATGCTAACTTATTTCCAGGAACTTCTTTGTTTAAAATTTCTTTAAAATCCTTTTTTGAAATTGTTCCTTTAGAAGACGCGTTAAAAGGTGGATTTCCTAAAATGACATCAAAATACTTTTCCTTATTTTCTTTATTATTTATTATCCAATTATTAAAATTCGCTTCTTCTACATTTTCCGTTCTAAGGTCTTTGAATTTAAGGTTATTCCAAATCTCTTTAGGTGATAATCTATCTAAAAGAGATATTGTTAATCCAAAAATACTCACTAAAACAGCCGTTTCTTCAACATCAACACCATAAATATTTTCCTCTAAAATTCTTTTAGCAGTCTGACTATCAATTGGTTTTTCATTATTAATCACCCACCATTGAAGCAACCTTTTGTAAGCAGCAACTAAAAACACGCCTGAACCACACGCAGGGTCGAGTATTTTAAAACTTTCATCTTTGAATAATTCGTATTTATCCAAAGGCATTACTTCATCAACTAGCATATTCACCAAATGTATTGGTGTATAAACTACGCCTTTTTCGCCTTCGCCTGTGAAGTTTTCATAAATAGAACTGATTACCTCAGCAGGTAGGTATTTAAAATTATATTGTTCCCAAAGGAAAAATTGTTGTGTTGAAATTTCGATATTAGCTTCTAAAAACTGTATTAAAGATTTTAGATTTGCTTTTTGAATACTTTGTTTTTCATCATCAGAAAATTGGTCAAATATTTTTCCATTAAACTCTTTAGCTAACTCACCTAAAACTTCAAATATTTTTCCATTTTTAATAACTTCTGCAAACTGTTCGCTTTCTATATTTAATTTTCGATAAATTGCTTTTAACGTATGCCTTCCGTTATCATCCTTTATTTCCTCTAAAAATTTAACTAAAATGGAAATAATCAATAATTTATCAATGATTGCATTTGATAAATTTTCTGTTTTAGCTTCTTTATGCAATTCTTTTCTAGCAATAATTAAATGATTTAATAAAAATAGATGAGGCATACTATTTTCATCAATTACATTTGTAAAATCAGACTGTTCCCAAAAAACGCCACTGCTAAAAAGATGAGAAGAAAAACGGAAGTCATTAAAATCTTGCAACAATCCTTCTGCCAAACGTAAACTACTTGTATCTAAAGTTAATTCTTTCTTTGAATTGACTTTTGCTGGACGTCTAGCATTAATAATGTCAACACGAGTTGGTGTTTGAATAATATAAATATCATTCTTTCCCGCACTCCATAATGCACGATGAAGCTCTTTATGTTCTTCTGTATTAAAGAAATATTCTTTTGTATTGAATATGCAAACAGATGGTTCTGAATGATAAGGAATTGTTGAATTATCTTCTTTATAAAATCGTCTAAAGAAAATAGCACTTGGTGCTAAAGGTAGTCTTTTACACTCTTTCAAATACAACAATTCAACTTTGTTTTTTGCTTGATTTTCATCTTTACAAATAACAAAACCATCATTCTTTATTGTATATCCTAATTGAATAAGTGACATGAGTAGTTAATAAGTGTCATCAAATTATTGACAAATACAAATATAGTTAATAATTAGTCCAAATGAAAGTTTCAAAATCAATAAAAATAAAAAACTCGTTTTCTCAATTGTGAGAAAACGAGTTTGAAACATGAAATTTATTCAATCTCTTTACATCGACCTCCTATACTGCCCACCAACAGCAAACAACGCCTCCGTAATCTGTCCCAAAGAACAAACCTTCGTCGCACTCACCAGTCGTTCAAACAAGTTTTCATTATTCAAAGCCGCCGTTTGTAAAGCCTTCAAAGCCGCTGTTGCTTCATCAGGACTCACGCTTTGTAACGCTTCTAAGTTCGTAATTTGTAGTTTTTTCTCATCTTCCGTTGCACGAATGACTTCCTTCGGCTGAATGGTCGGTGACCCTTCTGACGATAAAAATGTATTCACACCGATAATCGGAAACTCGCCCGTATGCTTCAACATCTCATAATGCAAACTCTCTTCTTGGATTTTTCCGCGCTGATACATCGTTTCCATTGCGCCCAATACGCCGCCACGGTCAGTAATTCGGTCAAATTCCAATAGAACAGCTTCCTCTACCAAGTCCGTCAACTCTTCGATGATGAATGCACCTTGCAATGGATTTTCGTTTTTCGCCAAGCCCAATTCATGATTAATAATCATCTGAATAGCCACCGCGCGACGAACAGACTCCTCCGTCGGTGTCGTAATCGCTTCGTCATAAGCGTTGGTATGCAGTGAATTACAATTATCATAAATCGCATACAAAGCTTGAAGCGTTGTACGAATATCATTGAAATCAATCTCCTGCGCGTGCAAAGAACGACCAGAAGTTTGAATATGGTATTTTAATTTTTGAGAACGCTCATTCGCGCCATATTTGTGTTTCATGGCTTTCGCCCAAATTCTACGCGCCACACGACCGATAACCGCATATTCTGGGTCAACGCCATTCGAAAAGAAGAATGATAAATTCGGTGCAAACGCATTAATATCCATTCCGCGCGAGAGGTAATATTCTACGAAAGTAAAACCATTCGATAACGTAAACGCCAATTGAGAAATTGGATTCGCGCCAGCTTCTGCGATGTGATACCCCGAAATCGAAACAGAATAGAAGTTACGAACCGCATGGTCAATGAAATATTGCTGAACATCTCCCATCAATTTCAAAGAAAATTCCGTAGAGAAAATACAAGTATTTTGCGCTTGGTCTTCTTTTAAAATATCCGCCTGTACCGTTCCTCGAACTGATTTTAAGGCTTTCGTTTTCAACTCTGCATAAATCGCAGGTTCTAAAATCTGGTCACCCGTCAAGCCTAAAAGCATCAAACCTAAACCGTCGTTTCCTGCTGGCAAATCGCCTTCGTACCTTGGTCTTGTCAAGCCTTTTTCATCATAAACCTCCTTTAATTTGGCTTCTACCAAATGCTCCAAGTTGTTTTCTTTGATATAAAATTCGCATTGTTGGTCAATCGCGGCATTCATAAAAAAGGCGCAAATTGTAGCAGCAGGGCCATTAATGGTCATCGAAACGGAAGTCTTCGGATTACATAAGTCAAAACCCGAATACAACTTTTTCGCATCATTCAACGAACTCACATTCACACCAGAATTACCTACTTTACCATAAATATCTGGGCGATAATCTGGGTCATTTCCGTAAAGGGTCACCGAGTCAAATGCCGTAGAAAGGCGTTTGGCTGGCATATTATTGGAAAAATAGTGAAAGCGTTTATTCGTGCTCTCTGGTCCACCTTCTCCTGCAAACATACGCGAAGGATCTTCACCAGTACGTTTAAACGGATACAATCCTGATGCATAAGGAAATTCTCCTGGTACGTTTTCTTGCAAACACCATATTAATATATCTCCCCAAGCAGTATACTTTGGAAGAGCAACTTTAGCAATTTGAGTTTGAGATAATGATGGCGAATGTGTTTCTATTTTAATTACTTTATCACGTACTTTAAAAGAATAAATAGG
>CAKZLT010000013.1 GCA_937127195.1 uncultured Saprospiraceae bacterium | reverse complement strand
ACCACCTTATTTCTACCACGGGTTATCCCGAGTACTCGCGGATGGCTACTCAAATTGAACTGCTTCGCAGTTAAAAAGATTAAATGATAAGCTAATTTTTTTGTATGGTTTTAAAACTTTTATTAGTTCTAGTATTTTTTTTTAAATACTGAATAAGTAATTGGACATATTTAATCATGTAAACCTATAAGGTTTTAAAAACCTTATAGGTTTGGTTATCAAACATTTATGTCAAATACTTAATAATATTAAATGGTTAAACTAAAAAGAAAGAAACATGAGTGGAATTATTGACATAAGAGCAAGACAAATATTGGATTCTCGTGGAAATCCAACAGTAGAAGTAGATGTAATTACTGAAAATGGTATCGTAGGGCGCGCTGCAGTTCCTTCTGGCGCATCGACAGGAAAGCACGAAGCTGTGGAATTAAGAGATGGTGACAAAAGCCGTTTTTTGGGAAAAGGTGTTTTGAAAGCTATTGATAATATAGAAACTGCTATCGGTGAAGAATTGATTGGAATGAGTGTCCTTGACCAAAGAGACATTGATGATGCAATGATTGAGCTTGATGGTACTGAAAATAAGGGTAAACTAGGTGCAAATGCTATTTTGGGTGTTTCTTTGGCAACAGCTAAGGCAGCAGCTCAGGAGGTAGGACAGCCTTTGTATCGTTATGTAGGTGGTGTAAATGCGCACATTTTACCAACTCCGATGATGAATATTATCAATGGTGGTAGTCACGCTGATAACAGTATCGACTTCCAAGAATTTATGATTGTGCCTAGTGGTGCAGATAGTTTTTCGGAGTCTTTGAGAATGGGCGTAGAGATTTTCCATAACTTGAAAAAAGTATTACAAGCAGGTGGTCACTCTACAAATGTAGGTGATGAAGGTGGTTTTGCACCAAATTTAGGTTCTAATGTAGAAGCATTGGAAACTATTTTGCGTGCTATCGAAAAAGCTGGATACCGCCCAGGTGAAGATGTTTTCATTGCAATGGATGCAGCAGCTTCTGAGTTCTATTTGGCTGAAGAAAATGTTTATCACTTCCATAAATCAACTGGAGATAAATTAACTCCTGCTCAAATGGTTGATTATTGGACGGATTGGACTAAAAAATATCCTATCGTTTCTATTGAAGATGGTTTGGATGAGGATGATTGGGCTAGTTGGGCAGCATTGAATGCCTCAATTGGTAATGATGTTCAATTGGTTGGAGATGATTTGTTTGTTACGAATGTGAAACGTTTGCAACGTGGCATCGACGAAAAATCAGCAAATTCTATTCTTATTAAAGTTAACCAAATTGGTTCTTTGACAGAAACCATTAATGCGGTTAGCTTGGCTAAGCAAAATTCATTCACTTCAGTTATGAGTCATCGTTCGGGTGAAACAGAAGATACAACAATCGCAGATTTGGCAGTTGCTTTGAATACAGGTCAAATCAAAACAGGTTCTGCTTCTCGTTCTGACCGTATCGCAAAATATAATCAATTACTACGTATTGAAGAAGAATTAGGTTCTTCAGCTATCTTCAACGGTAGAATTCGATAGTTTTTAATTGAAAATTGACATAAACAATTGACAATGACTTTTGATTTTCGCCAATAACTGTGGTAAATTAATTGTTCATTGTCAATTGTTTTTTTTATAAGACCAGAAAATTGAATCTTATCTCGGAGGTTTTAACCAATACCTTCTATCCTTTCCACAATCGTTTTTATTATAAATATCTTCAATTCATTCTTGCTTCTATTTTAGAAAAATCATCCGTTATACTAATCCACAAGTAAAAAGAAATCAAATGAAAAAAGGTGATGCAATTCTAAGAATTACATCACCTTTTTTGATTATCAGATTACAACAATCAAAAGAAATTATTAAAAGATTACTCTTCTGTTTTTTCTTCTGTATTATCTGCCGCATCTTCAACAGTTGTTTCAGTTGTAGTTTCTGCTGCGTTATTACCACCGCTTCTACGGCTACGACGAGTACGGCGTTTCTTAGTGCCTTCCTCTTTAGCTGATAATAAAGTTTCGTTGAAATCAACAAATTCAATAATTGCCATCTCAGCATTATCACCCTGACGATTACCTATCTTGAAGATACGTAAATATCCGCCTGGACGGTCTCCCACTTTCTCTCTAATTGGTCCAAAAAGCTCTTTAATAGCCTCCTTATTTTGTAAATAACGGAATGCAGTTCTTCTTTGATGAACAGAATCTTCCTTTGCTTTAGTTACTAAAGGCTCTAAGTAAACTCTTAATGCCTTAGCTTTTGCTAAAGTAGTAGTAATTCTTTTGTGTTCAATAATAGAAATAGCCATATTTGCTAATAAAGCTCTTCTGTGCCCTTTCTTACGACCTAAATGATTAAACTTTTTGTTATGTCTCATTATATTGAATTTATTATCTTCGTAGCACTTCCTCCTAAATCAATATAGGATACGGTTACTACATTTATAAAGATGTATGATAAATTTATTTTACTCTTCGTCTAATTTATATTTAGACAAATCCATACCGAATGTCAAACCTTTCTCAGCTAACAACTCTTCGATTTCGACTAAAGATTTCTTACCAAAGTTACGGAACTTCAATAGTTCATGAGTATCATACTTTACCATTTCAGCCAAAGAATTAATCTTAGCAGCTTTCAAACAGTTATAAGCACGTACCGATAAATCTAAATCTTCCAAAGAAGTTTTAAGAAGTTTACGCATGTGTAAGATGTGTTCATCAACAATATTATCTTCTTGACGAGTCGGCTCATTAGGAATGAGGTTTTCATCAGAAATCAATAATAAGTGGTGAATCAAAATACTAGCAGCTTCTTTGATAGCATCTTCTGGATGAATTGTACCATCAGTTTTAACTACAATACCTAATTTTTCGTAGTCCGTACGTTGACCAACACGAGTATTAGATACTTTGTAACTTACATTCTTGATAGGTGTGTAAATAGCATCAATTGGAATAACACCAATAGGAGCATCCTTTGGCATATTTTCCTCAGAAGGCGCATATCCACGTCCTTTAGTAATAGTCAGTTCCATTTCAAGATTAACGAATGGCTCCATTTGACAAATCAAGTGTTCTGGATTCATCACTTTAAATACATTCGTATGGTCTTCTATATCACCAGCTCTAAATTCTTCTTTACCAGAAATGGTTAAGTAGATTTTTTCACTAGAAATTTCTTCATCCGAAATCAATTGCTTGATACGAACTTGCTTCAAGTTCAAAATAATATCCACTACATCCTCAACAACGCCACGAATAGTAGAAAACTCATGGTCAACTCCAGCGATACGAATTGCAGAAATAGCGAAACCTTCTAATGAAGAAAGTAAAACTCTGCGAAGAGAATTACCTACTGTTTGTCCGAAACCCGGTTCAAGGGGCTTAAATTCAAAGAAACCTTCAAATTCTGTCGCCTTGTGCATTAAGATTTTCTCCGGTCTCTGGAAATTTAATATACTCATATTTGTATGATTGCTTTATAGTGGATTTCAAAAAATATGATACTTATATATACAACAATAGAGAATTGAAAATCAATGCTTTAATAAAGATTAAAACATATTGATTTCCAATTCCCAATGTATTTATAACTATATTACTTAGAGTAAAGTTCAACGATTAATTGTTCATTGATATTCTCAGGAATTTGGTTTCTTTCAGGGAAAGCCAAAAATGTACCAGCCATTAAAGTTGGGTTAAATTCTAACCAACCAAAATTACGAACATCTGATTTCATAGAAACAGAGTCCTGAATAACTGTTAAACCTTGAGATTTTGCTCTTACTCCAATTACATCACCTGGACGTAATTCGTAAGATGGTATATTTGTCAAGACACCATTAACTGTAATGTGTCTGTGAGATACTAATTGACGAGCAGCTCTTCTTGAAGTTGCTATACCTAGTCTGTAAACAGTATTGTCTAATCTAGCTTCCAATAATTGAAGTAAGATTTCACCTGTTACACCACTTTTACGGTTAGCTTTAACAAACAAGTTGCGAAATTGACGCTCTAGCAATCCATAAGTATATTTTACTTTTTGCTTTTCTTTCAATTGAACACCATAGTCAGAACCTTGCTTCCTTCTACGAGTATTACCATGCTGCCCTGGTGGGTATTTACGTCTTTCAAATGACTTATCTACCGCTTTAAAGATAGATTCTCCAAAAGACCTAGATTTTTTGGTACGTGGACCTGTATATCTTGCCATTGTGACAATATAATTTAAAGAATGACTTATTCACTTCAACTTATATACCATTAAAACTAAAATCGAATGATTTTAAATTAAAAGTGGGTATAAAGCACAGACGAGTTAATCTGTGTGAATAAAAATATTTATACTCTTCTTCTTTTCGGTGGACGACATCCGTTGTGTGGAACGGGAGTAATATCGACAATCTTTAATACCGAAATGCCTGCTTGGTGAATAGCTCTAATTGCAGCTTCTCTACCAGAACCTGGCCCTTTTACATAGACTACTGTGCTTTTCATTCCTGCATCGTTTGCTGTTTTAGCAGCATCTGTAGCGGCAATCTGTGCAGCATAAGGAGTGTTCTTTTTAGAACCTCTAAACCCAGATTTACCAGCCGAAGACCAAGATATAACTTGACCCGACTTATTACAAACCGAAATGATAATATTGTTGAAGGTTGCTTTGATATAAGCAGTACCTTCCGAGTCTATACGGACTTTTCTCTTCTTAACCTTCTTAGCTCTTGCCTTAGCCATATTGCTTCAAATATTATAAGAATTAATTATTTCTTCTTGTTAGCAACTGTTTTACGCTTACCTTTTCTAGTACGAGCGTTTGTTTTAGTACGCTGTCCTCTTAATGGTAATCCCCTTCTGTGACGTAAACCTCTATTAGAGGCAATATCCATCAAACGTTTGATGTTTAATTGTACTTCACCACGTAAAGTACCTTCTACCACCAATTCGTCACCAATAATACGTCTAATTTGCTTGATATTGTCATCTGTCCAGTCTTTCACTCGAACACTTTCATCAATACCAGCATCTGCTAAAATCTTTTTAGCAGTCGTATCACCGATTCCGTAAATATAGGTCAAACCTATAACTCCCCTCTTGTTCTTAGGTAAATCTACACCTGATATACGAGCCATAATAAAATGTTATTTTTTATTATCCTTGACGTTGCTTAAACCTAGGATTCTTTTTGTTAATAACGTAAAGTTTCCCTTTGCGTCTTACAATTTTACAATCAGAACTGCGCTTTTTAATTGAAGCCCTTACTTTCATGATTAATTTTATTTATATCTATATGTTATTCTTCCTCTTGATAAATCGTAGGGAGACATTTCTACTTTTACTTTATCTCCTGGCAAAATACGAATATAATTCATACGCATCTTTCCAGAAATAGTAGCAACAATCTCATGCCCACTTTCTAATATAACACGAAACATAGCATTTGATAATGCTTCTGTAATCGTACCATCCTGTTTTATTAACTCTTGCTTAGCCATATTTTAGATTTGGTTTGCAAATATCTGATATTTAGAGGAAACTTCCTTAATATTTACATTATTTTTAATTGCCTCTACCACATATTCATGTGTACTTAAGATATCTGCTTGCCCTTTTCCTACTGCAACAGTATGTTCGTAATGTGCAGAGGCTTTTCCATCTGCTGTCAAAATTCCCCAGCCATCTTGAGATTGTTTAACATCTTTTGTACCCATGTTCACCATAGGCTCAATAGCGATAACTAAACCTTCTTTCAATTTAACTCCTCTTCCTCGTTTACCAAAGTTTGGAACTTCTGGATCTTCGTGTAATTCTCGTCCTACGCCATGTCCGACTAATTTCCGAACAATTCCATACTTGTTTTGCTTTTCAGCATAAGTTTGGATAGCAGAAGATATATCTCCTAAACGTTTTCCTACTCTAGCTTGTTCTATTCCTAAATATAGCGAATCTTCGGTAATTCGTAATAAATTCATTACATCCTCACTTACATCGCCTATTGGAAAAGTATAAGCACAATCTCCATAAAATCCATTCATAAAGACACCACAATCAACAGAAACTATATCCCCGTCTGCGAATTCTTTCTTTTCTGGAATTCCATGAACAACACAAGAGTTTTTTGAAATACATAAAGTAGATGGAAAGTCATAAAGACCTTTAAATCCTGGAATCCCACCATTATCACGAATAAATTCTTCTGCGACTTTATCTATTTCTTCTCCTGTAATTCCTGGCTTGAGCATACTTGCCACAACTCCCAATGTCTTTCCAACTAATTGGCTACTCTGACGTATTAACTCAATCTCCTCAGCAGTCTTATAATATATCATATTATTATATCTTACATCGATGCACCTACTGGCATAACTCCGCCTTTACGACCACTAATTCTTCCTGATTTTGTCAAACCATCATATCGACGCATCAATAGATAACTTTCTACTTGTTGTAGAGTATCTAATACAACACCGACCATAATTAATAATGACGTACCTCCAAAGAATTGAGCAAAAGTCATATTAGCTCCAAATAATTTCACTGCAAATGCTGGTAAGATAGATACTAAACCTAAGAATATAGAACCAGGTAAAGTAATTCTAGTTGTTACTGCATCAATGAAATCTTCCGTAGATTTTCCTGGTTTAACTCCTGGAATAAAAGCATTTTGTTGCTTCAACCATTCAGAGTATTGCTTAGGATTAACTAATAATGCTGTATATACATAGGTAAAAATAATTACCATAAAGAAATATATAACATTATAAGGTACTGAAGTAAAATCATTTAATGTTGCTAGAATACCACTTGACGCTGCATCTGGATTAGTCGGGTCAATAGTAAATTGTAAAAGAGTTGCTGGCAAAAACATTAAAGCTTGTGCAAAAATGATTGGCATTACACCTGAAGCATTCACTTTAACAGGAATGTAATCTCTACGACCAGTATCTGGCATTTGACTACTACTTCCCCTTCCTACCATTCTTTTAGCAAATTGAATAGGAATTTTTCTTACTGCTTGTACTAAGGCAGTTGTTGCCATTACTACAATTACTAAAAATGCAATTTCTAATAAGAATGCAATTGGACCACCTGCTGCACTACCTCCAAAACGTAATCCGAACTCGGCAACTAATGATGTTGGAAGTGTTGCGATAATACCAATCATAATTAATAATGAAATACCATTACCAATTCCTTTTTCAGTAATACGCTCACCTAACCACATAGCGAATATTGTTCCTGCAGTCAAAATGATAATATTGGTAAACCAAAACACACCTGCTGGTAAAGTTGGATCAATTGCTTGTCCGTAAGATGTCTTAATATATGTCAAGTATCCCGCAGCTTGTACTAATGTAATAGCAACAGTTAACCATCTAGTAATTTGATTCAAACGTCTTCGACCTGCTTCACCTTCTCTCTTTTGTAATCTTTGGAAATAAGGAACAGCAAATCCTAATAGCTGAATGATGATTGATGCAGAAATATATGGCATAATTCCTAATGCCATGATTGCTGCATTATTAAATGCACCACCTGTAAACGCGTTAATCAAACCTAAAAGTCCTTGTCCGCCAGCTTGACTAACTGCCTGACCTAAAATTTCAGGATTGATACCTGGTAAGACAACGAAAGAAGCAAATCTAAATACCATTAGTAATCCTAAGGTAAATAGAATGCGATTACGCAATTCTTTTATTGTCCAGATATTTTTAATTGTTTCTATAAACTTCTTCATGTCCCTTTTTCTTATAATACCTTCATAAAAAATAACTTTCTTACGAAGGCATTAATAATTTTATTTAAGAAGATGTCAAGGATAAAAATCCTATGCATTTTTAAGACTTCTCTTCTGTATTTTTTACTGGTGCAACAACTATTGAAGCAGAACCTCCTGCTTTTTCAATAGCTTCTTTTGCACTAGCAGAATAAGCGTGAGCTGTTACTGACAATTTAGAAGTTAAATCACTTGAATTTCCTCCCAAAATTTTCACTAAATCACGTCTTTTGATTACATTTTTCTCAAAAAGAACCTCAGGAGTAATTGTATCGATATTGTATTTCTCTGCAATTCCTTGCAAACGATCTAAATTAATACCGACATAATCTACTCTATTGATATTTTTGAATCCACGCTTAGGAATACGACGTTGTAAAGGCATTTGACCACCTTCAAAACCCATTTTCGACTTATATCCTGAACGAGATTTTGCACCTTTGTGTCCACGAGTAGCCGTACCACCATGACCAGAGCCTTGACCACGAGCTATTCGCTTTCTATTTTTAGTAGCACCTTTAGCGGGCCTAAGATTATGTAATTCCATGATTACTTTAAGAATTGTTTATTGTTCAATAGAAACATCTCAACTATAATAATTAATTTAATTCTTCAACTACA
>CAKZLT010000012.1 GCA_937127195.1 uncultured Saprospiraceae bacterium | reverse complement strand
CACAAAGAGTCGCTTATGTTGATGTCAATACTATTCTTAGCAGTATGCCTGAATATGCAAATGCACAACGCACTCTTGACCAAACTGCCGAAAAATGGAAACAAGAAATTGAACAAGAATATACAAAAATAGAAGAAATGTATCGCCGCTATCAGGCAGAGCAAGTTCTTTTGAGTGACAAATCACGTCAACAGCGTGAAGATGAAATCATCGAAAAAGAGAAGCAAGCCCGCGGAATGCAACAAAAACGCTTTGGTCCAGAAGGTTTATTATTCAAAAAACGCCAAGAATTAATTAAACCTATTCAGGATAAGGTTTACAATGCTATTCAAGAATACGCAACAGACAAAAATTTTGATTTAATTTTTGATAAATCTTCTGGAGCAAATATTATTTTTGCCAATCCACAATATGACAAAACGGATGACATCTTAGAAAAACTCGGTGTCAAAAAAGATAAAGACGAAGAAAAAGATAAATAACATTTTAAATAACACACACATTAATAATTTTAACGGCTCAAAAAGTCATTTTTAACAAAAAAAGAGCCGTTTTATTAAAAATAACAATTCAGTACATGAAGCATTTATTTCAGATAAGTTTACTAGTTTTAACATTATTCGCCGTTTCATCTGTGAATAATACAGCTACGGCTCAAAAAATCGCAGTTGTTGATACCGAAGCATTATTGGCAGCATCACCAGAAGTAAGACGCGCCAATTCTCAATTACAAGCATTAAAAGGACAATTTGAGAAGCGTTTGAAGGTACAATATGACAAAATGCAAAAGAAATATTCAACAGCGATGCAGCAAGCACAAGCTGGTCAGTTGAGTGAAGCACAGCAACAAGCAGTCGCAAAAGATTTGCAAGCAATGCAAGCTAATATTGCCAAATCTGAGCAAAAAATGCAAGGTGATTTAATCAAAAAAGAAGAAGATTACATCAAGCCAATCTTAGAAAAATTGAAGAAAAATATCACAGCAGTAGCCAAAACAAAAGGATACAGCTATGTTTTTAACAAAAATTCAATGATTTATTTTCCACCTTCTGATGACATTACTAATTTGGTAAAAAAGAAATTAGGGTATAAATAGTCTAGAAAAGAGATTGAAAGACCGTCCTTCGGACTTAGAGAAAAGAGACTGCTTTTAGTAGTTTCATAGCCTTTCAATTCCTTTTTTTATAAAAACGCCTTTATCAATTTAAGAATTGACAAAGGCGTTTTTCTCTTTTCTCTAAGTCCGAAGGACGGTCTTTCAATCTCTTTTCTAATAAAAATTAAAAAATCTCCTGCAACACTTTAAAAGCATTCAACTCATTAAAATTATCAATTCGATACTGATAAAACCGAATCATTCGATGTAAAAGCGTTCTTCGGTCTTCTCGATTCAACTGTACTAAGTGCGTCTCTTCTAACGGCAATTGACAAAAAGCAAACAGTGCTTGACTCAAATTTTTATCTAAACCATCCAGATTTGCTACTCGTTCTTTTTTGAACATTCCAGCACGCACATCAAAAAAACAACGACTTTCAGCCACATAGTTATCATCAATCATGAACCCCAAATACTGCGTTAACTGTACCATAAAGCCAATGTGATAATTAGAAATACTACTTTGATGGACATCCAAAAGCGTAAACGAATGATATAAAAACTCAAATAAAGGTTGATTTTCTTCTCGTTCTTTGATGGTCTTCTGTATCAACTCCGCCATAAATAAACCAACCGCACCTTTGACTACATCATAAGGCATCTCTCGGTAAACATAAGCCGATTTTATTTCTGAAGTTCGATTGATTTCACGGTTATTTTTATGAAAAGCCACGATGTCCAATATTGACATCACTTGCAACAGACTCGCGCCTACCTTAGCTTTTTTCTTTCGCACACCCGAAATAATATAGGTCTGTAACCCCATTTTTTCTGTGAGAATATCACAAATTAAACTGGTTTCAGAATACTTAACCGTTCTGAGTACGATGCCGCGAGTGTTTACAATCATTATTTGTTTTTGTTTTTTTCTTTCTTTTTAAAAGAATAAATAATTCCTAAAGTTGTAGAATTCATATTTCCAGAGATATTAATTACAGGTTCAGGGTTGTTTGTAACCATAGAAAATCCTATTTTCGGAATTGTTTCTAAATTAATGTAAAAGTTATCATTTAGCCTATATTGAACACCTAATATGTATCCAAAAGATGTCGAAATTACACCAATAAAATCATCTGATACTTCATTGAAATTAAATTTCATTCCAACATCTGCTCCATGAATAAAATTAAACTTCTCGTTAATCGCTTTTCTATTTTCCCAACCTATTGCTACTCCAGCACCTATTGAAAAGTTTCTTACATCAACAATTGATAAATTAAAATTTGCTCCAGAAAGACGAAGATACCTCGTTTCTTTTTTCAATTGCTTTTTATAAACAATACCAAAGTTATTCAACGAAGAAAACGTAACGCCCAACTCTTGAGACTTTTGTGCAAAAGTTGAATAAGTCAGTAATAAGATAGGCAATAACAAACACAGTTTTTTAAATGTTATCATGTTTTTTATTTTTATAAATTTAAAATCCAAATTTAACCGTTTTTTACAAAAAGCATTTTAAAAACTTATTTTTTTTATAAAAAAAGCAAATTATCATTCTATTAAATATCTTTGTAAAAATATAAAAAACCAATAAAATGAAGTTTGAAACTACTAAAGCTTTTGCTCAATCCCTAGATGCAAAAGACGCATTAAAAGCCTACCGTGAACGCTTTTATTTTCCGCAACACAACGGAGAAAATTCTATTTATCTCTGTGGAAACTCACTCGGATTGCAACCAAAATCCGTTCAATCCTACCTCGAACACGAACTCGAACACTGGCGCGAGCATGGCGTTGAAGGGCATTTTAGAGGAAAAATGCCATGGATGTATTATCACAAATTCTTTAGTGAACAATCTGCTACTATCGTTGGTGCGAAGCCTTCCGAAGTGGTTGTTATGAATACTTTGACTACCAATTTGCATCTGATGATGGTATCTTTTTATCGTCCAACAGCAAAGCGTTACAAAATCATTATGGAAGGTCACGCCTTTCCTTCTGACCAGTATGCGATCGAGAGTCAAGTCAAATTTCATGGTCACCAGCCCGATGATGCAATCATAGAAATGCATCCGCGCGAAGGAGAATACACTTTGCGCACCGAAGATATTTTGGCAACTATCGAAGCCAATAAAGACGAAATTGCTTTGGTTATGTTTAGTGGTGTTCAATATTATACAGGTCAATTTTTTGATTTAAAAAGTATCACTCAAAAAGGACACGAAATCGGTGCAGTCGTTGGTTTTGACTTAGCGCACGCCGCAGGAAATGTCGAATTGAAGTTACATGATTGGAATATAGACTTTGCAATTTGGTGTGTTTATAAATATATCAACTCTGGACCTGCTGG
>CAKZLT010000011.1 GCA_937127195.1 uncultured Saprospiraceae bacterium | reverse complement strand
AGAAAATCCATCAAAATATGAATTAAGAAAAGGAAGTGCAACAGATGCACCGTCTTGTCCTTATGGAAATGAGTATCAATGGATTGGCTATGACCTTGAAGCACAGGAATATGTTCGTTTTACAAAATCGGTATTCAAAAAATTGGTTGTATAGGTAGAGACGCAGCAGTGCTACGTCTCTACTCTGGTAATTTTTTTTTCATAGAAATGATACTTTCTAACGCATCTAAATGCTCTTGAAAAGCGGCTTTACCCAAATCCGTAACACAATAAGAAGTTTGAGGTTTTCGATTAACGAACATTTTTCGGACTTCCAAAAGTTCTTTTTTTTCCAAAGAACTAATATGACTTGCCAGATTACCGTCAGTAACGCCCAACATCATTTTCAATTGCTTAAACTCCACCCATTCATTAACAACCAAAATAGCCATAATGCCCAACCGAACCCGATTATCGAATACTTTATTTAAGTTCTTTATTATATCTTTCATCTAACCTTTTGTCAACATTAATGAATGAGAAGATAATTGAATAAATTGCTACTATTCTCTTTGTTTTTAAAAACGCGAAACAGCGGTAGCCTATTCACTCATTCTATCATCCTATAATTCACTCATTATTTCCTACCGTTCATATTTATAATACATCAATAAACCATAAACGATATGCAAAACACCAAATCCAATCGCCCATATCAGTAACCCATAACCAATAAAATAAGAGCCAATTAAGCCCAATATCACTTCCGAAACACCCAAATATCGAATGTCATGAAAGGTATATTTACTAGCATTAATCAACGCCATTCCATAAAAAAGCAGTGTAACAGGAGCAACAAAGCCAATCAATTCCCATTTAAAAATCAAAATCAAACAGAAAATACCGCCAGTCACCAAAGGTAACATCAGATTAATCAACATTCGTTCGGTTGTCTTGTCCCAAACTTTCAAACCTGCTTTTTTGGCTTTTCGAGCTGTAAAAAAGACACCAAATCCCAGTGCAAATATTAAAATGACTAATCCGTCAGCCAGTAAAAATAATTCTAATTCTCTTACCGAAAAACGTTCATTGTAAGTAAATTCATTAGAAAATGAAATACCTGCATAGTAATAAGCAACCCATGCGCCGATAAGCGCGAAAATGCCTGCGGCTACGCCAGTTAACCCACTTAATGAGATAAATCGAGAAGAACGCTCCATTAAGTCACGTATTTCTGTCAGCGTATTTAGATGTTTATCTTGTTCTTGCATTGATTAAAGTACTTTGGAGAACAAAGTTATTGATTTATAGATTGAATTGCAAGTGTTTTTGATGAAAAGGATAAAAGCTTTAAACGTTATATAGGTAATCCGACGATAAAGCTGCAAAGAGTAATTTGAGTGATTGTACTAGGAGTAATATCAAAAAGTAAACTTATTATGACTCTGAAAATAACCATGGAATCCAAAACACTTCGTAAAACTACGCCCTGTGCTATTGCTAAAGCCCTTTTAAGGCGAATAAAATATTAGTTCGCTTCACTCTAAAACCTTACAACCAGTAAAATTCCTAGTTGAACGTACTTTTGTACTTTTTAAAACTATTCGCCTCCTTACTTTTAATAAAAAGTTCAGATATGAATTAATCTAATTTTATATCAGATAAAAAAACATACTACGGTACATTTTAGATTTAACCTCCCTTAATCCCGATTCTTACCAAAAAACAATCAGAATTGCAAGCATTGCAAGCATCATTAATACAGAATAAAAACGATAATCTTTATACCAAGGATAAGGTTGAGTAGGCAACATTAGATCTGGTTTGTACAGTAGCGTTTTGATATTTTCAGGCTTATTTTGCACCGAAATCTGACTAAACATAATAAATATAAGTGTCGAAAAAACGACCATTACACCAACATTAACAGTAAAATGAAGTGTCCAAATATTAATTAAACTCAATAAAAACAAAGACGTTCCAGCAAGAGTACCTAATATAAGCGTCCAAAATGCGCCATCTCCATTTCCTTTTTTATAAAAAATACCAACAAAAAATATCACTACAATTGGAGGAACTACAATCGCAAATATCTGCTGTAAATACAACCATAATCCACCGAAATTGGTAATTTGAGGAGCCCAAAATGCTGCAAATACAACCAAAATGATTGTAGCAATTCGGCTATATTTAGTTTTTTGTCGTTCTGTTAATACTCGATTTTTAGTCTGGATAAAGTCAAGAACAATCAAAGTAGAAGCTGAGTTAAGAGTAGAGTCCACACTGGATAAAATAGCTGAAATAAAACCAGCAAGTACCAAACCGACAAAACCTACGGGTAGCACATTCATTACTGCTGTTGGAAACACACTATCTGGGTTACTTAACTCTGGAAACAAACTGATTGCCATAATTCCAGGTAAAACCATAACAAATACAGGAATAATTTTCAAAAAACCAGCCAACATAACTCCCCAACGAGCATGACTAATACTCCTAGCACCTAGAACTCGCTGCATGATATATTGGTTCGTACACCAATACCAAAAGCCTAATATCGGCACACCAAATATTAAACCTACCCAAGGCATCGCATCATCATCTGCTGGTCTTATCAGCGAAAAATGCTCCTCTGGAGCATTCTGAACAACATTTGACCACGAAAAGTCTAACTCCTCATATAATAAATAAGTCAATACACTACAACCTACAATTAATACAATAGCTTGTATAGCATCTGTTATTACCACGGCTTTTAGTCCACCCCAAGCAGTATAAACTCCTGCTACCCCTGCTAAGAACAAAGTCGTTTGCCAAAGTGGTAAAGTAGGTATAATCGCATTCAAAAGAATAGCACCTGCATACAAACTTCCTGCTGTATCTACAATTAGACTAATAAAAATGGTAACAAAAGAGAAGAAGAGTCTAGAACGTCTATCATATCTCAACTCAAGGAATTCAGGTATGGTTGTAATTTTAGATTTTAAATAGAGCGGAATAAAGATTAAGGCCGCTATAATTAATGACAAGCCTGACATCCATTCATAACTAGATTGAACAATCCCTGTATGGTAAGATGCTCCAAATAAACCGATAATAGTTGTTCCCGATACATTTGATGCAAATAAAGACAAACCTATTAAGCCCCAGCCGAAAGTTCTTCCGCCTAGAAATAAGTCGTCACTTGTCTTTGACTTTTGGGCAGCCCAAAGTCCTATAAAAAGGATAACAACAAAGTAAATTAATACAATAATGATATCTATGTTCTGTATCATTGCTCTTGTTTAGCTTGACCGACTACTAAGTCTTCAGAAATCTTGTTTATTAGGATAAAGTACACTGTATCAAAAGTTTATTTATATTTTTAAAAGTTAATGTAGCACGACGAGCCTCGTCACCCGTCTATTAAAAACGGCTTTTGTTGGTGGCGACGAAGCCCGTCGCTCTACAAAAAATTAAACAATTTTTGATACAGTGTATTAATTTATCTAATATAAGTTTTTTTTGAAAAAAAATTAGCTGATAATGAATATTTTTTAAACGGAAACCTAATACAGCGTTTCAAAAGTTTTAAAAAAAGCTAACGTAGCGCGACGAGCCTCGTCGCTCGACTATTAAAAGTGGCTTTTGTTAGCGTGGCGACGAAGCTCGTCGCGCTACGGAACAGTAGAAAAAACATTTGCGAAATCTAGGAAATTTGGCAACTTCTCTCACGAGCCTGCCTGTCGATGACAGCCAACAGGGCTTGACCGAGTAAATCTAATATGCGACAGTTTGTTATGCCCCCAGTTTTTCTAGGCGCATCTTACATTAGTTTTTTTTAAAAAAAAGCCTCACAGAACAACAATTCTGCAAGACTTTTCATTTTTTCATAAAAAACAAAAATACTATTTGAAGGCATTAAACCCAGTAACATCCATTCCTGTAATCAATAAATGAATATCGTGTGTGCCTTCGTAAGTCAATACCGTTTCGAGATTCATCATGTGTCGCATACAAGGATACTCGTTAGTAATACCCATTCCACCATGAATTTGTCGAGCTTCGCGAGCGACTTCTAGTGCCATCATGACGTTGTTACGCTTTGCCATAGAAATTTGAGCTGGTGTTGCTTTACCTTTATTTGCCAAAGTTCCGAGTCTCCAAGCTAACAATTGAGCTTTAGTGATTTCGGTAATCATTTCGGCAAGTTTCTTTTGTGTTAATTGAAATGCACCAATAGGTTTTCCGAATTGTACGCGCTCCTGAGAGTAGCGCAAAGCAGAATCATAACAATCCATTGCTGCACCAATAACACCCCAAGCGATACCATAACGCGCCTTTGAAAGACAAGACAATGGTCCTTTTAAGCCTTTTACATTTGGTAAAAGATTAGCTTTAGGTACACGAACATCTTCAAAAACTAATTCTCCAGTACAAGATGCTCTCAATGACCATTTTCCATGAATCTCGGGTGCAGAAAAACCTTTCATGCCTTTTTCTACAATTAAACCACGAATAACACCTTCTTCATCTTTTGCCCACACGACCGCCACATCGGCTATCGGAGAGTTAGTAATCCACATTTTAGAACCATTCAGAATATAAGCATCGCCATCGTCACGGATATTGGTAATCATTCCGTTCGGATTAGAACCATGGTCAGGTTCTGTCAGACCAAAACAACCAATAAATTCACCAGAAGCTAACTTTGGCAAATATTTCATGCGCTGTTCCTCCGAACCAAATTTATAAATTGGATACATAACTAAAGAACCTTGAACCGATGCCGCTGAACGAACACCCGAGTCACCACGTTCTAACTCTTGCATAATGATACCATAAGAGATTTCATCCATGCCGCCACAACCGTATTTTTCGGGCAAACTAGGGCCAAAAGCTCCTATTTCTGCTAACCCTTTTACGATATGTCTAGGATATTCAGCACGGTTAGAATAATCCTCTATTATGGGCATAATTTCACTAGAAACCCAATCTCTGACTGCACCTCTTGCTAATAAATGTTCTTCGCTTAATAGCTCATCAATGTTGTAGTAGTCATGACCTTGAAAACGCTCCGTCCTTGCCATATTATTAATATTTTATGCTGTATGATTTAGCTTTTTTAATAAAAAACAAATCTATAAAAATATTTAGGATTAGCATATTTTATCAGCGAAAATCTGCTAAGCTATGAAAACAAAATAAAGTTTCGTTTTCAAAAGAATAGACTTGTTTGAAAAGAAGAATTAATATAAATGATATATTACTATTTAGCAATATTAGAAAAGACCTCTATATTGCATTTTAAAGGGCGAATAAATAAAAGCGTCTCTTTTTCAAATAGTAACAATGATATTTTGAGTGACTATCCAAAATCATAAAGAATCACTTATTTCATTGATAAAGGTGTTTTAAAAGTAAAACCACGGGGAGCAAGTAAGTCGTCATCTTTTTCAAACATTGAAAGAAAAATAATAAATCGTTGCTGTTTACCTTCTAATGAAATTTCATATTGGTCAAGGTAAGTTAATTGAAGATTTCCTCCTGTGGTTTTTATTTTTTTGTAACAACAGCTTTTTATGTGTTTAAAATGTATCGTTTCGCCATTAGATCCAAGCAAAGCATTTAAGTATCTTCGTTGATTGAGAGGGCCTTCATTTTTGTTATGACCGCCAACTTTGATGGGAGTGCCTTGAGTGTAAGCATATTTTGCGTCCTTAGAAATGTCATAAAGTTGGTAAGTATTGGCATCCAAAAAGTTGTTGGTTTTGTCTATTGCTTTTTTGTTGCTTTTGCATCCTAGCGATAATAGCATAAGAAGGGCTATTATAGATAGGGAAATAAGATTTTTCATACTTGATTTTTGTTGTGTGGTTCTAATACATTTTTAATAATGATTGGTTCTTTGAAAACTAGAAGCTAGAATCTCTCAAACTCAGTATAATTCATATTATTTTGAATTTCATAATAATTTTTAGGGAATCATGTTTTTTAAAGAAAAAAACCTCTAGTTATTCAATGCAAGTTTGTAACTTTAGTGAGAATTGTAAATTTAATGTAAAAAAAGATTAACATACTTCACAAAATGTGCAGTATTCTTTGATTTGAGGCCTTTTGCTTAACTTTGCATATCTTAATAAGGTATGAAATAAAGATTTTTTTTTTAAGAAATACTTTATTTGAATAATCGGCTTTAAAAATTTCTACAAAAAACAATGAACTAAAGCCAAATTGAACAAAAATGCAATTCTTTTTAAGAATTAAAAAAGCTATTGAAAAAACATTGCTTCCTTTTACACACAAAAAAATCAAAGTATCAAATGATTTTAATAGACTTTATTCTAAAATGATTTTGTAATAAAAAAATTAGGGCTTAGGCAAGAAATAATCTACTCCCTTATTTAGAATAAAATTTAATATCAAAAAAGATTTAATTTCTCAACCATTTTAAAAAAAATCAAATGATTGTCCCAAGTTTAATACTAAAGCAATTATACACTTTTGGAAGTCTAGAAAACACTGACAATGGGGTCAAGTTTTCATTAAAAAATAGACTAAGTGATGCAAAAGTAACTGGAGTTAAAGCACTTTCTATTGGAGGTGTTGAAGTGCCGACTAGCAAAATCAAGTTGGTAGTAAATGATGTTACTTATCTTCCGAACGAAATCTCAGAAAAAAATCCAATTGAATTTCCATTGCGTCAAGCAATTGATATTCATGCAGAAATGGATAACCTTGGAAAAGGAAAACACTCCATCAAACTAAACTTTAGAGCAAAGCCATTCGGTAAATTGACGCTTAAAGTAGATGCTGCTATTGCTGAAGGTAATAATGATTTGGTCAAAATCCCTCGTGACCCACAGGATGATTATGGTCAAAAAGCAATTGATGTTCGACATAAATTCATCGAAAAATTAACCGATGTAAAACCAAAACACATCAAAACATATTCTTTTGACCCGAATGTTTTGGATGGGAATTGTGAGCATTTCGTTGGAGTTGCGCAGATTCCAATGGGAATTGCTGGACCAATTAAGGTAAATGGTGAGTATGCTCAAGGGGAATTTTTGATTCCGATGGCAACAACGGAAGGTACTTTGGTGGCTTCTTATAATCGTGGTATCAAGTTGATGAACTTGTCAGGAGGAGTTAAAGCAACTGTGATTGATGATGTGATGCAACGCGCGCCTGTTTTTGTTTTTGAAGATGCAAGAGGAGCGAGAGATTTCGTAAAATGGGTTAAAGAAAACTTTAATCAAATCGCTAACGAAGCAGAAAGTACAACACGATTCGGACGATTAAAATATATTGATCCATATATTTCTAATAAATTTGCTTACTTACGTTTCAACTATTATACTGGTGATGCTGCTGGTCAAAACATGGTTGGGCGTGCGACTTTTGCGGCTTGTAGTTGGATTATTGACCATTATAGAGGTCAAAAAATTCAGAAATTTTATTTGGAATCTAATTTAGCAACAGATAAAAAAGCTTCTCAGGTTAACATTATGCATACTCGTGGAAAGCGTGTAACGGCAGAATGTACTATTCCAAAAAGTGTTTTGGAGCAAAATATGCGTGTTGACCCAGCAAAATTAGCATATCATTATCAAGTAGCGAATGTTGGTGCTATTCTTTCGGGAGCTAATAATAATGGTTTGCATTCGGCCAATGCAATTACTGCGATTTTCATGGCTACTGGTCAGGATGTGGCGAATGTTTCGGAATCTTCGGCAGGAATCTTCTATTGTGAAGTAACCGAAAATGGTGACCTTTATACTTCTATTACCATTCCTTCGTTGATTGTAGCAACTTATGGTGGTGGAACAGGATTGGCAACTCAGCGTGAATGCCTCGAAATGATGCAATGCTACGGAAAAGATGGTGTCAAGAAATTTGCTGAAATTTTGGTGAGTGTAGTTCTTGCTGGTGAATTATCTTTGGCTTCTGCAATTTCGTCTTCTGACTGGGTATCTAGTCATGAGCAATATGGTAGAAATAGATAAAATTAATTGATACGGGTTGCGAGTTACGAATTGCAGGTTGCTTTTATTGGCAACAAATAAAAGCAACTCGAAATTGGCAACTGGTCGTTTGAAACAGCGGTAGCCAATCCGCAGCTCGTAACAGGCAACCCGTAACTCTATTATTTATTCAAATCCCAATTGTATTCATTATAAGCGATTTTCGCGCTTTTAGAAATTTTGACTTTTGCGTATTTATTTACAAAAGTGGTTACATTTCCAAAATCTTTGGCGTACCATTCAAATATTTTTGAGAGTTTAGGCGACTTTGAAGAAAGTGTATTATAGCTTTTGTTATTAATAAAAGCCTTTGTTCTTTTATCCAAATCTGCTTTTAAAGTAGCAGCTTTCCACGCTCTATTCATTAATGGCGGGCAAGACTTGGCCGCGCAATTAATAGCAAAGTGAACGCGTGCTTCTTTATATTTTCCTATCAAAATTTTACTTTCAATATTACTCAATGTTGTTATTTTACCTCCAACATTGATTTTGGCTTTGTGCCACACATCTCCACCATGTATCTTTAAAATACTAGAAATTGGATATTTTTGAATCACTAGATTGATGGTGTGTGCATTATAGGCATTTATCCAATAAGCGATTTTTTCGTTGCGTGACCAGCTCGATTTTGGAGTATTCTTTTTTAATAAATCTAAATATTTTTTGAGTTTAACTTTGTCTTTTTTGAAACCATTGTAGTTTACCTTTCCGCTAGCGGTTACATATTTTTTAAGAAGTCCATTAAAAATTTCGTGAGAAACGCCCTGAATTCCATCTTCTGATAAAAACGAGGTGTGCGCTCGTGCGTCATTTTTAAAAATAAAAACACTACCGAAAATAAGTGTAGCTGCAAGGATTAATCTTTTCATCTTTTATTCTTTTTTATTAAAAAATAAGCTCATAAATTTTAAAAGCATTCTTTCATTCACTCATTTGCTCATTCTTTCATTGAAAATGGTGTGATTGAATGATAGTTAATACGCGAATAGATATGATTTAGTTAGGCGTTTTTGTCTGGACTTTGGTTGGATAGCGGACAATTAAGAAAAGCTTAACATATTTTTCTTAAAAAAAATAGCATCAATCATCCTTATGATTTTGCATGGTCATTCAAAAAAACGGCTCTATATGATTTAGGTTGGTTGATATTTTTAAAAAATAGGCTATATCAAACTTCAATCAAACCTTATAGGTTTTTAAAACCTATAAGGTAGGGTGTCTAAAATAGAAATGAGAAGTTCTTCTTATTTTTGTTAAATGACTAAAAATAACAAAAAGAAGAACTCTC
>CAKZLT010000010.1 GCA_937127195.1 uncultured Saprospiraceae bacterium | reverse complement strand
TCATCTATTTCATTTATTTTTAATACTTTACTTTCAAGAGAATAAATACCTTGTCCATTTTCATCAATATAACCGCTAATTGTAGCAAGTGCATAATCATAAATCATAGATTGATTATCTGCTATGGTTTCTCTTTTTTCTCCATTTTGTTTAAAAAAACTAACAGTAAACCCTTTATTTACATCTAACTTTAAGTTCTTCTCTAATATTACTTTTTTTCCCTGAGTTAAAGAGAATGGTTGAAGTATATCAGAAACATATCTATAAACACGCTTAACTGCTGCTTTTGTCCATCTATCCCTAAGCGTATCAATAATTAAAGTTGTTCCCTCTTCTCTTAATTTCTCAACTTCTTCTAGCTTATTTGTAACTGAATTTAAATCAATATCACCTTTATAGTCATCCCAATTGATAGTCAATTTTAAAGCCTTTTCAGATTGAAGTGTCTGAGTAATTATCGTTAATTTTTTGCCCAAGCGCTGTACTGCAAATCGTCCAATACCTTTTTGTCCTGCCTTTTTTCGATTGTATCGTTCTGATTTAGGATTATGAATTTTATCCGTTGAAGAAATTCTCATGAAACCGTTAACTAACTGATTTCTATCCATTCCAAAACCATTGTCTATTATTTCTAATTTTCCGCCTACTACATCAGAATTATGGTAAATTAAATCAACTTGTGTTGCATCAGCATCATAAGAATTTTTAACCAGTTCAGATACTGCTGTTTCTTGCCTTGCTACTAGCTCTTGCCCTAATCGGTCGATTACACCAGCATCAACAGAAAAACGTATTTTGCTTTTATCTACTTGAGCTAACTTAGTGGATAAAGCAATTACTTTGTCTGTATCAACAGGTTTTGTATTTAGGATAATTTTTAATGCTTCTTCTATTTCTTCTTTTGTATTCAAAACATTATTTTTTTAATGTGCCAACAATAGACAAAAGTAAAAATAATAAAACTTTACCAGCTTAACCTTCACTAAAATGAATTATTACAGAACTAATCTCTCTTTTAGCAAAAACACAACTATATAAAGCTATCTTTTCATGTTTCTTTTTTTATAAAAATCCATTTAAAATACAACAAAAAATCACCGCATTAAACAAAAAATGACTTTTATCACTTCTTTGCAAAGTTTAAAAAGTTGACACAAGTCACCTTCTACGTTGACTTCTATCACCTACGACTCTGACACTTCTCATTCCTTACACTCCGCTGACGAACTACTTTTGTAAAGGTAAAAAGGAGGAAAACCATCAATCAATAACCTCCTAAAAATCAATCTATTGCATAAAACAACATAAAATGAGTGCTATTTTTTTTCTAATCATACTCAGTATAATAGTCGCGCTAGGCTTTCTGTTTGTCTTTTTTTGGGCAGTCAAAAGCGGACAATTCGATGACGACTATACACCATCTGTCCGAATGCTGTTCGACGATGATGTCAAACCAGACAATTCAAATCAATAAATTAAAACAATTAAACAATTCATAAAAACTTAGAACCGATGAATAATACTACGGTTGATACTTTTTATTACAATAACAAACTAGTCCGAGATTTCGCCTATGCAACAGCATTTTGGGGATTGATAGGTATGCTTGTTGGTCTTTTAGCAGCTTTTCAGTTGGTTTACCCTGAGCTTAATTTTGAGTTACCCTATACTACTTTTGGGCGTACTCGTCCGCTTCACACCAATGCGGTAATTTTTGCTTTCGTTGGTAATGGAATTTTCATGGGGGTTTATTATTCGCTTCCGCGATTACTAAAAACACCGATGTACAGCAAAAAACTCGGAAATATTCACTTCTGGGGTTGGCAAGGAATAATTGTGGCAGCCGCCGTGACGCTCCTCTTAGGAATGACAACGGGTAAGGAATATGCCGAATTAGAATGGCCTATTGACATTGCAATTACCATCATTTGGGTCATTTTTGGTGCTAATATGATGGCGACCATTCTACAAAGGCGAGAGTCTCATTTGTATGTTGCGATTTGGTTTTATATCGCGACTTGGGTTACGGTAGCCGTTCTGCACATTGTCAATAGTATGGAAATCCCAGTTAACTTGTTCAAAAGTTACTCCGTCTATGCTGGTGTTCAGGATGCACTTGTTCAGTGGTGGTATGGTCATAATGCCGTGGCATTTTTCTTGACTACCCCATATTTAGGATTAATGTATTATTTCATGCCAAAGGCGGCTAATCGTCCAGTTTATTCTTATCGACTGTCGATTATTCACTTCTGGGCATTGATATTCATCTATATCTGGGCTGGTCCACACCATTTATTATATACAGCATTACCAGATTGGGCGCAATCATTAGGAATGGCGTTTAGTTTGATGTTGATTGCTCCATCTTGGGGTGGTATGTTAAATGGACTTTTAACTTTGCGTGGAGCTTGGGACAAAGTTAGACAAGACCCCGTTTTGAAATTCATGGTAGTAGCAGTTACCGCTTACGGTATGGCTACATTTGAAGGACCTTTGATGTCAATCAAAGCCGTGAACGCTATCAGTCACTATACAGATTGGACGATTGCACATGTTCATATCGGGACTTTGGGTTGGAATGGTTTCTTGACATTCGGTATCATGTACTGGTTATTCCCTAGAATTTTCAGAACTAAACTATACTCAATCAAACTAGCTAACGCGCACTTCTGGATTGGGACTATGGGTATTTTATTCTACGCTGTTCCATTGTATTGGGCTGGTTTCACTCAAAGTTTGATGTGGAAAGAATTTACAGAAGAAGGATTTTTGGCTTATCCGAACTTCTTGGAAACAGTAACGCAAATCTTACCAATGTATTTGATGCGTGCCATTGGAGGTAGTTTATATGTAGTTGGTCTTTTGATTATGCTATATAATATATATAAAACGGTTAAGCAAGGAGATTTCTTAGAGGCAGAAAAAGCACAAGCACCTCCTCGCGCTTTGGCTCACGTTCATGAAGCTGACCACTGGCACCGCTGGATAGAGAAGCGTCCAATGCAATTATTAGTTGCTTCTATGTTTGTGATTTTGATTGGTGGCGTTGTCGAAATGGTTCCGACTTTCTTGATTAGTTCTAATGTTCCGACCATTTCTACGGTTAAACCTTATACTCCTTTGGAGTTACAAGGACGTGATATATACATCGCAGAAGGTTGCTATGTCTGTCACTCTCAGATGATTAGACCGTTTCGAGATGAAACAGAACGCTATGGCGAATTTTCTAAAGGTGGCGAATTTGTATATGACCATCCGTTCCAATGGGGTTCTAAGCGTACAGGACCAGATTTGCACCGTATCGGAGGCAAATATTCTGACTCTTGGCATTACAATCACATGCTTGAACCTGTGAGTATGTCACCTGGTTCGATTATGCCTTCTTACTCTTGGTTGATTGAAGATAAATTGGATACGCATACAACCGCTAAAAAAATCCGTGTGATGCAGCAATTAGGTGTTCCTTATCCAAAAGGTTATGATAAAATAGCTAATAACGATTTGGAAGCACAAGCACAAGCTATTGCTGAAAGATTGAAAAAAGATAATATCGAAGTCGAAGCGGATAGAGAAATCATCGCTTTAATAGCTTACTTACAGCGATTAGGAACGGACATTAAGAAGCAACCGAAAGAAGAGGATGAATAATAAAATGCGGAATGTTGAATGCTACCGCTGTATTAAAATAGCAGTAGCATTCCGCATTCAACATTTATTATTCAACATTGAATTTTTCAAAAAAAAATTAAATCATGTATAAGCAAATATTAAGGTCAATCGCTGATGTAGGTGTTTTTGGCAGCATTTCACTCATTCTATTTTTTACTGTTTTCTGTTTAGTTCTCATTCGTGTGGTTACAACTAAGAAAAGTCATATTCAGAAAATGTCAAATCTTCCTTTAGATAATAGCATGATTAATTAAAAATTAGTAATGAATAATTATTAATTCCTTTTGTCCTGTTTTTCTTTTAAAAAAAAGCTATCCGAACGGCAATTATTAATTGTTAATTCATAATTATTAATTACAAAAAATAAGGTAATGAAAAAATTTATTCGTCAAATATTCATCATCACTACTCTTTTGGTCGTTGCTACGGTGGTTTCAGTAGCTGCACCGAGTGAAGCGACTAATGCGGGGCATACTCCGATGTTAGATATTTTATATCAAGTACTTTGGATAGCAGCAGGAGCTACTATTGCAAGCGCGTTTTTTGTATTGGTACGCTTGAATAGCGTAGTAATGAAACAAGAATTGGAGGATTTGAGAGCCGAAAAAGGTTTACCTCCATTAGAAAAAGCTGCCTCAAAATCTACGTTTTGGTCGCGCATTGGTAAGGCACTACACAATGATGTGCCTATCGAAAAAGAGAAATCAATTCTTTTTGAACATGAATTTGATGGTATTCGTGAGTTAGATAATAAATTACCCTCATGGTGGCTATGGATGTTTTATATCACTACGGCTATGGGAATTATTTATTTTACTTATTACGAAGTCCTTCAAATCGGTGATTCTTCTGCTGAAAAATATGCCAAAGAAATGGAAGCAGGACGCATTCAGCATGAAGCATACTTAAAAAGTGTAGCTAGTTTGGTGAATGAAAGCAACGCAGAAATGTTAACTGATGCGACTAGTTTGGCACAAGGAAAAGCCATTTTTGAAGAAAACTGTGTGGCTTGCCATGGACCAGAAGGTCAAGGTGCAGCAGTTGGGCCCAACTTAGCTGATGCTTATTGGCTTCATGGAGGCGGCATCAAAAACGTTTTCAAAACGGTCAAATACGGTGTTCCTGCTAAGGGTATGATTGCTTGGCAAACACAATTGAATCCTGTTAAGATTCATAAAGTCGCAAGTTATATATGGAGTTTGCAGGGTTCTACTCCTGACAACCCGAAAGAAGCTCAAGGAGAACTATATCAAGCAGAATCCTCAGATGAAGATGGTGATGCAGGTTCTGAAATTGGAATGAAATAATAGCTGGTTACTAATCGCTAGTGTCTGGTTTCTGCTCCGCTAATTGTAGCAGCAACTAGACACTGGCAACTAAGCACTAGCAGCTAGAAACTAGCAAACAATGGCAGAGATAGATAAGTATAATTATAAAAAAGGCTCAACGGATTCTGATTTTTTTAGGGATTCGATAGCTACGGTAGATGCTCAAGGTAAACGAAATTGGATATATCCTAAACAACAAAAAGGGAAATTTTTTAAATATCGAACATACTTGAGTTATGTTTTATTAGCATTCTTGTTTGTTGCTCCTTGGATAAGGATTGGCGGACAACCGCTTTTGCTACTAAATGTTATCAAACGAAAGTTTGTCATTTTTGGCATCACTTTTTGGCCTCAAGATTTCCATTTGTTTGTTTTGGCAATGATGACAGGCATCGTTTTCATTGTTCTGTTTACAGTGATTTTTGGGCGATTGTTTTGTGGTTGGATTTGTCCTCAGACCATTTTCATGGAAGGCGTTTTTAGAAAAATAGAATACTGGATTGAAGGAACGGCTTCACAACAACAACGCTTATCTAAGTTACCTTGGAGCAACCAAGAAAAAATAAAAAAACGTGGTAGTAAGTTGGTTCTTTTTTATATTATTTCGTTTTTGATAGGAAATACATTTTTGATGTATATCATCGGAACGGAAGATTGGCTGAGTATCATCACAGAACCGCCTTCTTCTAATTGGGGCGGATTTATAGGAATGATTATCTTTTCATTTGTATTTTACTTTGTCTTTGCAAATCTAAGAGAGCAAGTTTGTACTTCAATTTGCCCTTACGGTCGCTTACAAGGTGTTATGCTAGACAAAAAATCAATTGTTGTAGCTTACGATTATGTGCGCGGTGAACCTAGAGGAAGAGGCAAAAAACGCCAAAAAGTAGTCAAAAAAACAACACCAAATCCATTAGATATTATTCAAAGTGCGGTGAGTGATGCCGCAGATAGTAGCGCAATCAAAAGTCCTGAAAGCCAAGAAGAAGTTATCAAATTAGGTGATTGTATTGACTGTGGTTTGTGTGTAAAAGTTTGTCCGACGGGTATTGATATTCGTAATGGTACACAGCTAGAATGTATCAATTGTACGCTTTGTATTGATGCTTGTGATGAAATTATGACGAAAGTCAAAAAACCTACTGGTTTGATTCGCTACGCCTCGGCATTGAATATAGAAAAAGGTGAGCAATTTAGTTTTACACCTCGAATCAAAGCTTATTCGGCGGTTTTGGTTGTTCTATTGGGTGTTTTATTTGTCTCTTTGACGAGTAGAAGCGATGTAGAAGCAACTGTTTTGAGAACCGCAGGTACACTTTCTTATGAAGTAGATAGCGTTACGGTTAGTAATTTATATAATATTCAGATTGCTAATAAAACGACGAAAGAAATGCCTATTACTTTAAAAATAGCTGACGAAGCTGGTGTCGTAAAAATGGTTGGTAAAAAATCATTGGTCGTGCCGAGTCAAGGTATTGCAAAGGGCGGATTTTTTATAGAATTAAAAAAATCAACTATCAAGGATAGAAAAACGAAGTTAAAAATCGAAGTGTATTCTGGTGATAAAAAAATCTCTACGGAGAAAACTAATTTCTTGTATCAAGGAAAAAGAAATTAGTAAAAAGTTCTAAAATTATACAAAATTCTGTGGTGTTCTGGTTTCTAGTTACTGGTTTCTGCTCCGCTAGTTCTGCTATTAATAGCAGAACAGAAACCAGAACGCCATGGAATTTCTCGAAGAATCATAAAATTCCTGATTGTAACGTTTTGCAGTGATAACTCTGAAAGAGTTAAATATGAGTAACCATGGGTGTAAACCCATGGTTCTAAGTTGAAAGTACACCAACTCTGAAAGAGTTGAACAATTGGAAAGAGGCATTTTAACTGTTCAACTCTTTCAGAGTTGGTACTAGCCTCAATCCTTAACCATGGGTTTTACACCCATGGCTACTCATATTCAACCCTTTTCAGGGTTGATAGACCTGAGTTTTGCTATCACTGCAAAACGTTACAATCAGTAAAATTCAATTATTGCATAAAATAGAAATCAGATGAAATTCAAACTTAATTGGGGTTGGGGCGTTGTTGTTTTATATGGAGGCTTTGTACTCATGCTCGGAACGATGGCTGTCAAAAGTACTCAACATGGTATTAGTCTAGTGGATGAAAATTACTATCAAAAGGATATTGAATTTGAAGAACATCTGAATAAAGTGGACAATTCTAATGGCTTATTGAAACCATTAAAAATGGATTATGATGCTGATGCACAACAAATTACCTTATCATTCCCTAATGATTTGAAATCTATTACTGGCGAGATTCTTTGTTTTCGCCCTTCCGATGAGTCAAAAGATTTTGAAGTAAAAGTAACTCCGAATGAAGCTTTCGAGCAAATAATTCCGACAGAGATGATGATTAACGGGCTTTGGCGCGTTCAAATAAACTGGTCGGCGGATAGTCGAGATTTCTATTCGGAAGAAGTCTTTATCATAGAAAATAACCAAACCGCGGCAGTTGGTGCGCGATAAGAGAAGTAAAATCAATCAATATGATACTTTGGACGGCATTTATGTTGGGATTGGCAGGTAGTGTGCATTGCGTTGGCATGTGCGGTGCTATTGCTGTCTCCTTGCCTTATCCGACCAATAATCGTTGGTTTGCTGTACAAAATGCTGGGTTATACAATTTAGGTCGCATTTCAACTTATACTTTATTGGGTGCAATTCTGGGTGTCATTGGTCAAGGATTGCACTTTATTGGTCTGCAACAGATTTTTTCGATTGTGTTGGGTGTTCTATTGCTTTTGGTGGTTTTGTTTTCTATTAATGTGGAGTATCATATTATAAAAATGCCATTTATTAATCGCAACTACCTCTTTTTAAAATCAAAACTAGGCGCGTTATTATCAAAAAGTAATCAATATAATCAAAAGGCTTCGACCTTTGGAATTGGTGTTTTGAATGGTTTTTTGCCGTGTGGATTGGTTTATATGGCATTGGCTGGCGCAATTTCTCAGCCGACGGTGTGGCAAGGCGCGGCATATATGGCGATTTTTGGAGCGGGTACTTTTCCGCTGATGTTTGCTACGGCGTTTTTTGGTCGCTTCGTTACAGGCAAATGGCGCAAATACTTTAATGCTTACGCGCGTTTTGCACTTTTTGCGTTTGCCATTTTATTTATTCTTCGCGGCATGAATTTGGGTATTCCTTATATTAGTCCGCAAGTACTTGATGTTGGAAAGGAAGTCATTTGTCATTAGAAGTCAATAAGCTGTATCATATGTCAAATGGTTCTCATGAAAATTGAAGCAAGATTTGATACTACAAAAACCATTAAAATCATAGTAAGAGAGTAGGCAAAAAAATTCAAAGCATTGACTATCTTAACCTTTAGGAAACATCAACCTGAATGTCGTTCCTTCATTTGAAGACTTTTTGACAATTAAATCACCACCGTATTGTTGAGCTATTTTTTTGCATAGAGCCAGCCCTATTCCTGTCCCTTCATATTCCTTTCTGGTATGTAATCTTTTGAACATTTCAAAGATTTGATTATGATACTCAGCGTCAATCCCGATACCATTATCTGTGATATCGAATATATATCTTTTATCTTCATTACTAGTCATTGATACATTCACTACTGGTCGATCGCTTTTATTATATTTTATACCATTCTCTATCAAGTTTTGAAATAACTGTACCATTTGAATTTCAGCAACCTCTATTTGGGGTAAATCTGAATATATAATTTGAGCATTTTTTTCGATTAATATTGTTTTCAGATTAAAATTTACCTCTTTTATTATTTCATTTAAATCTACTTGTTTTAAATTTTTGCCTGCATCTTTACTACTTCTCGAAAATTCTAAAACGTTTTCTACTAGTGCATGTAACTGATGGGCATTATTTAAAACAATTTCTAAATATTCATTTTCATTTTCTTTCAAACGACCTTTTGAACGTTTTTTGAGTAACTGAGAAAAGCTAATAATATTTCTCAATGGTTCTTTCATATCATGAGAAGCGATATAAGCGAACTTCTCTAGTTCCTTATTAGATTGATCCAGTTGTTCTGTATATTTTTTATTCTCTTTATCGTATTGAAACGTAAGAAATGTAAAAAATACACCTAGAGTTGCAATACTAAGCACACTATGTAGTCCTGTTTTTTCTATTGTAATTAAAGTTCTAAATTCAAATTCTATATAATTAAAAATGCCTAAAAAGACCACAAACAGAATACAAGAAATTACATTAATTTTAAACGCTCGCCGATTGCCAAT
>CAKZLT010000009.1 GCA_937127195.1 uncultured Saprospiraceae bacterium | reverse complement strand
AATAAAAGCGCCTTTAGGTGCGTCACCAAGTATTTTTAATGTGATTAACTATCACTGCAATCTGTTACAATCAGTAATTTTTTACTTCAATCAACTTCTTAATAATCGTAATTTGCCCCAAATGATAATGCAAATGCTCAATAATTCCATTAAGGTTACTGTAATAATTTCCATATTTTGCATCAGTAAAATCAGCCCAAAATTGCTCTTCTGGTAGGTTTTCTATTTGTACTGCAAACTTTTCAGCATCTGTCCATGCCTTTTCCAAAAGCTGCTGCCAATCGGCTTCGCAAGTAATCGGAGGATGATTAAAACTCTCTTTGTCTTTGGCTTCTAATGCACCGCCTTCCAAGACTTTCAGTACTTCCGCGATGTAATAAGTCGCGTGATAAGTCAATGTCAATATAGTATTCAAGTCTCCAAATTTTTGGGTTGCTTGTTCCCAAGTCACGTCTTTTAGCGTCTCTTTGAAGTTGACAGAAGTCCAGTTTCCTCCAAAATAAACGCTTCTTAAATGTTTTGCTATATGTTTTGATAAATTCATATTTGTTGTTTTTGAATATCGGCGAACGGCTGACGGCACACGGCGCACGGTGTTTTAGCCTTCAATAAAAGCGACGCCTTGCCGTCAACCGTTCGCTGTATTAATTAACACTAGTCGGAATAATCTCAATGACTCGATATAAATCATTTTCAAAAATCACATTTTCAAAAATCGTATTTTTGTCAACGACTTCTCTTGTATCCAAAATGGCGTAAGTTGCTCCATATTTTCGTTGAATGGCTTGTAAATGCTTATAAGAAACAAATTTGAATTTTTCCGCTAAATCCTTTTGGGCTTCAAAGCCTAGCAAATCCGTTTCTCCATAACAGAATCGCATTCGCTCGCGCCAATTCAACATATATTCATCTTGATATGGAAATGACTTAAAATCAATTACAATTGCGCGATTTGCAGCAAAACGAATTTGTGGCAAATCAGGTGGTGTAATGAATATCGCGTCTTCGGGCGTTTTTGTAGTAATGAAATTTGCCAATTCTGTTAATTCTGCATCATAACGATAGGCAAAATCATATTTCGGATAAACTTTGGCTAAAAGATTGTCCAATTTATTTGGTAAAAATCGTTGAGAAATTAAAGGTGTAATCGCTAAACCAAGCGTGACAATCAACATTCCTATTGTAATTATTTGAGGTTGATTTTTTTTAAAAATAGAGATATTTTGGCTATAAAGTAGAAATGCGAATATTAAAAATAAACCAGTTAAGACCAAAATATCTTCTTCTATAGCCACAATCACTAACAAAATAACAGTTGTAATTAGTAATATAGGTGTTGAATATTTGATTGCAAATGATTTAGAATTGCCTGTTCGATTATTTTTAATATTAAAAAATGCCGTTAAAGTAGCAAAAAACAAAGCAATCGGATGAATTGTTGATAACAAATCCCATTTTTGTTTGACCAACCAACCCGCCAAAATAATACAACTGAACCATTTTAATAAAATGACATATCTAAAGGTTTGTGCTGTTGTCCAAATCCTAGTTGGAATAACTTCTACAAATAAATATCCGCCAACGAATGCACCTAAAATAGCTAAGGTTACTAATATTATTTGTAGATAAAAATGCTTCGATTGAGCCGTTTCATTGGTTTCTTTTTTATAAAAAAAGTATAACGCTAATCCCGACGCGCCAAAGAAAAACAAGGATAACACCCAACTAATCAAAGGAAATTCACTGGCTGCGTAATGATGTGGATTTCTGAAATAAGCAACAATCCGAACAAATTCTTCGGTTGTCATTTTCTCGGAAACGGTTGTCATAAAATAAGGTAACAAATTTGCAGAAGCAAAAAGTATTAACACCAGAATACCAAGTAAAGCGCGACCAATCGGATAAGCATTTCTACCATATTTGAAACTGCTTCCGAAGTATGCCCAAAGTATCAATAAGCTCGTGGTCAATCCATAAAGTACCTGAAAAAGACTGGCAATTCCTGTGAGAACCAAGGGCAGCACAATCCATTTTTTTTCAAAAAAATAATAAAATGCAGCTAATAAAAATGGAAAAACCAGCGCGCTAGGCGTTAAAATGCCTTCATAGGTTGTAAAGGTAGATTCTGCCAAAGTTGGGGTTGGGAGTGCCACCAAAAATATAACAGAAAGTAAACTGGCTGTTTCATTTTTAAAAAAATACTGCGCCGTTCGATAAGTAAAATACGCTGAAAGGAAGCAACAAACGAAGGAAAGTAGGAAAAACCAACCTTGAATACTAAATACAAAACTCCCCGCTGCCATGAATTTAGAATAATAAAATCGTGGCCCAAAAGTCTCATTCGCTTCAACGAAAAAGTCATTCGGAATGAAATTACTGTTCATCTCCTTGATAATCAAGGGCATTTGAGAAAGTTGGTCACTTTCGCCTAATTCATACTTGAGTAGTGTGACAAAAAGACAAACAATTGCGATGAAAATTAAATGCTTGGTATTCAATCTATTATATTTTTTAATTAGAATCAAAACAGTTTCTTAAATTGATTTTGTACTTTTGAGCAAAATATTCAATCATCAAAAATTCTGATAAATATAATCAAGATGCTACAAATTACTAAAAAATATTCAGAGAAACGCGCATTTATTACTGGTGCTGCATCTGGTTTGGGCAAAGCGTTGGCAATACATTTAGCTCAAGATGGTTGGACAGTTGGTATTACGGATTTGAATAAAGAACGCCTTCAAAAAGTCAAAAATCAGATTGAAGCACTTGGCGGTACAGCTCATGATTTTGCGTTTGATGTGAGTAATAAGGTCGCTTATGAGCAAGTTGTAGAAGAATTTTTGCTACAAGTTGGCGGTATAGATTTGTTGATTAACAATGCTGGAATTATGATTCCGCCTTTTAGTTTGACCCAAGATGGTTTTGAGAGTCAAATGGCAGCCAACTATTTTGGACATTTTTTGCTGACCAGTTTGTTGCTTCCAATGATAAGGAACA
>CAKZLT010000008.1 GCA_937127195.1 uncultured Saprospiraceae bacterium | reverse complement strand
TTTTTAAAACCTATAAGGTTTGATTGAAGTTTGATATAACCTATTTTTTAAAAATATCAACCAACCTAAATCATATAAAGCCAAATTATAATTATTGTAAAACCTTGAAAAATATCAAAAAGTGCTGTCTGATTATATTAATAATTTGTCAAATGAGGCAAATAAAACGCTTAGTAATAATATTAAATATCAAGCTATCGTAGATACTCAAAATAATCACTTTCAACTTATTATTATTGGTTGGGAAAATGACGATTTCACTTATGCAGTTTTAATTCATTTGGATATTAATGCTGAAACTGGTAATATTTGGATTCAGCAAAACAATACTGAAATTGAAATTGATGCGGAATTAAAAAAAATAGCTAGTATTCCTAAAAAGCATTTTGTCCTTAGTTTTAGACCTGATTATGTTCGTGAACATTCAGAATATGCTATTGCATAAAAATAGAAATTTATCCTACGATAAAAAAAACGTCTTATATGAATTTAGATTTCTTGAAATCCCTAAATACAAAAGAACTCTTCCAAAAAATAGAAAGATTACCTCAACAAATAAAAAATTATATCCAAAATTGGCAAAAACCAACCAAGGGTGAGCTTATTGAATGGTCAAAAAAAGCCATGAAATGGGGACTCATAGGAGGTAGTTTATTGCTATTTATTACGATTATTTTCTATCAATCAGTACGTTTTGGAGCTTTTGGAGTATTACCAAATAAAACAACACTCAAGAATATTGATAACGATGTCGCTTCCGAAGTCTATTCGGTTGATGGTAAGTTATTAGGGCGTTATTTTTTAAAAAATAGAACCAATGTTGCTTACGATAATATTGCGCCGAGCTTAATTGATGCGCTGGTGGCAACAGAAGATGAGCGATTCTATAAGCATAATGGCGTTGATAGATGGAGTTTGTTTAGAGTTTTGTTCAAAAGTATTTTATTACGAAATAAAAACACAGGTGGAGGAAGTACCTTGACGCAGCAATTGGCCAAAAACCTATTTCCACGAAAGCGTTACGGACTTTTATCAATGCCTGTTAATAAATGCCGTGAAGCTATTATTGCCAAACGCCTTGAAAAAGTTTATAGTAAAAAAGAAATTCTAGCATTATATCTAAATACCGTTCCTTTTGGTGAAGATGTTTATGGTATAAATGTGGCTGCACAGCGTTATTTGAGTACCGATGTGAAACATTTAACTATTGAGCAATCAGCCCTTTTGGCTGGATTATTACAATCTCCAACCGCTTATAATCCGCGCACACATCCTGATAGAGCCTTATTTCGTCGAAATATTGTTTTTTCTCAAATGCTAAAAAACGATAAAATTACAATCGCAGAACATGATAGTTTAATTAAAAAACCACTTGAGGTTGATTATCAATATATTTCTCACAGTGATGGTTTAGCACCTTATTTTCGAGGACATTTGCGCGAAGAGCTTAAAAAATTCTGCCAAAATTATAAGAAGCTAGATGGAACGAACTATAATATATATACTGATGGTTTGAAAATTCATACGACGATTCATTCCAAATGGCAACGCTACGCGGAAGAAGCGATGCAGGAACAAATGGCAGAATTGCAAAAGGAATTTGATAGACATTGGAAAAAAAGAACACTTTGGAAGCCTACCGATAAAGCAATCAAATTGGCTAAAAAACAAACTCGACGCTATAAACTCTTAAAAGAACAAGGGCAATCAGAAGCACAAATTAATGCAAACTTTGCGAAAGCAACCGAAACACACGTCTTTAATTGGGAAGGAAAAGATAAAGTTTCCATTTCTCCAATGGATTCTATTATTCATTATCATTCGCTACTAAATGCAGGTTTTTTGGCAACTGACCCAAAAACGGGGCAAGTTCGCGCATGGGTTGGAGGTATCAATCACGAGCATTTGCAATATGATCACGTCAAAGCAACACGTCAGGCTGGTTCAGTTTTTAAGCCTATTTTATATACTTCGGCGGTTCAAAATGGTTATACTCCTTGTAGTTTTATAGAAAATGAAAAAGTTGTTTTTGCGAATCATGAGAATTGGTCACCAAATAATGCAGATGCAAAATATGGCGGCTGGTACACACTCAAAGGAGGTTTAGCGAATTCTGTGAACACTGTGGCGGCACAATTAATTCAGCAAGTCGGAACAGAAGAAGTAGTGGATTTAGCTCAGAAGATGGGTATTGAAAGCGAAATTACAAATACGCCTTCCTTGGCTTTGGGCGCAACGAATGTTCATTTGATGGAGTTGGCAGAGGTTTATGGTGTGTTTGCAAATCGAGGAAATCGAGTGGCTTTGCATTATTTATTAAAAATAGAAGATAAAGAAGGAAACGTTTTATATGATGACAAAGAAAGTGAGCGAGTTCGTTCAACTGAGATATTTTCGGAAGACGTGGCAGACCAAATGACAAAAATGATGGAAGCGGTAATTGACTCAGGAACAGCACGTTCTATTCGTTATCGTTTTGGTATAAATGCTAAAATCGCAGGAAAAACAGGAACAACTCAGCATCAAGCTGATGGTAGATTTGTTGGTTTTACACCTAATGTAGTGGCTACTGCATGGGTTGGAGGAATGGATAGAAGGGTACGATTTAGGTCGTTGAGATTGGGAAGCGGCGGACATACAGCTTTGCCAATTTGGGCGCGTTTTTATAAAAAAATGTCAAAAGATGCGGATTTTAAAAGTTGGGAAAAGTCTGAATTTGCTCCTGTTTCTGATACGCTTAACTTTGATTGTCCAAACTTTACATTATCCGAAGAAGAACTTTTTGAGGCACGAGAACGAGATGATGAGTCGTTTTTGGAACGATTGTTTAATATTGGAGGAGATGAAAAAGCGGAAGAAGGAGCAGAAGTTATAGTGAATGAACGCCGAAATCGTCGTAAACCACCACGAAAATTTAAAAAGAAAAAGAAAACAAAAATTGGAAAATGGTGGCAAAAACAACGTAAGAAATGGCGGAATTGATAAAAAGAAGTAGAAGT
>CAKZLT010000007.1 GCA_937127195.1 uncultured Saprospiraceae bacterium | reverse complement strand
CAGCACATGGTTCATTAGTTATATTTTCAAATCCAACTAATTTGGGTATAAATTCTGTTCCTCCCCAAGCATAATGTTGAATTTTATTCGATAGTTTCAAAGGCGATTTCATAATTATTTTTATTAAAAAAAAGGAAAAAACAGGCTTTTTTCGTTGCTGGCTACTTAGTTTCTAGTTTCTGCTACCGCTGTTAATCGAGGTAGCGGTAGCAGAAACTAGAAGCCAGTAACGAGAAACCAGTCACCTCTCCCAAATCAATCATTTTTTCAGCCACCAAACTTACTAATTATTTAATTAAAAAAAATCCGTCGTGTTTACTATATTCATTTTTCAATTTTTTATAAAAAAAAATAAGTTTAAAACTTTAATAATAGTATTTTTACAAAATCCTTAATAAACACACTACTTCAAACCATTATTTTAACAATATGGAAAAAAAATCAAAAAAATTGAACTTAGAATTTAATAAAAACGAAGACGCTCTAAAAGTTGCAATGGCAAAAACCAATGGCTTATTGCGTCAAATACATTTGGGTGGTGGTCAAAAGAAAATTGACAAATTACACAAAAAAGGCAAAATGACCGCAAGAGAGCGTGTCAATGCCTTAATTGATGAAAATAGTAATTTTCTGGAAATTGGCGCATTCGCAGGATACGGAATGTATAAAGAATATGGCGGCTGCCCTGCTGGTGGAGTTGTTACAGGAATTGGATATATTGCTGGTCGTCAATGTATGATTGTCGCGAATGACGCGACTGTCAAAGCTGGTGCATGGTTTCCGATTACGGGCAAAAAGAATTTGCGCGCGCAGGAAATTGCAATGGAAAACCGTTTGCCCATCATTTACTTAGTCGATAGTGCTGGTGTTTTCTTGCCAATGCAAGATGAGATTTTTCCTGATAAAGAGCATTTTGGGCGTATTTTTAGAAATAATGCCAAAATGTCAAGTATGGGAATTCCTCAAATTGCGGCAATCATGGGAAGTTGTGTCGCAGGAGGTGCTTATTTGCCAATTATGTCTGATGAGGCTTTAATTGTTGAAGGCACAGGTTCAATATTTTTGGCTGGCCCTTATCTGGTAAAAGCAGCAATCGGCGAAACGGTTGACAAAGAAACGCTCGGAGGCGCGACAACGCAATCTGAAATATCTGGCGTAACGGATTACAAAATGCCTGATGACGAAACGTGTTTGAAGACCATTCGTGATTTGGTGGATAAAATGGGTGATTTTGATAAAGCTGGTTATAGTCGAAAAAAAGCTGCTCCGCCAATCAAAGACCCAAAAGAAATTTACGGTATTTTCCCAGAATTAAGAACCAAACCTTACAAGACGCTTGAAATTATTGAGCGATTTGTTGATAATTCTGAAATCACTTTATACAAAGAAGGTTACGGCAAAACGATGATTTGCGGTTATGCTCGCATTGATGGCTGGGCAGTCGGAATTGTCGCTAATAATCGAGAAGTAGTTAAGTCGAAAAATGGCGAAATGCAGTTTGGTGGCGTAATTTACTCGGATGGCGCAGATAAAGCAACACGCTTTATTATGAATTGTAATCAGAAGAAAATTCCTTTGGTTTTCTTGCATGATGTAACTGGTTTCATGGTTGGAACGCGTTCAGAACATGGCGGAATTATCAAAGATGGTGCAAAAATGGTGAATGCCGTTTCTAATTCTACTGTCCCAAAATTCAGTATCGTAATGGGTAATTCTTATGGTGCTGGAAATTATGCCATGTGTGGAAAAGCTTACGACCCGAGATTAATCGTCGCTTGGCCAACTGCCAAAATCGCCGTAATGGGTGGCTCTCAAGCTGCAAAAGTCTTGCTTCAAATACAAGTTGCTTCGCTCAAGTCACAAGGCAAAACAATCACCGAAGCTAGAGAAAAAGAAATTTTAACCGAAATAGAAGAACGTTACGCACATCAAACAACGCCTTACTATGCTGCTTCTAGGCTTTGGGTAGATGCTATCATCGACCCGCTAGAGACTAGAAAAGTCATTTCGATGGGTATTGAAGCGGCTAATAATGCTAAGATGGAACCGTTTAATGTTGGTGTTTTGCAAACGTAGTTGTTGGTGGATTAGTGATTGGTGATTCGTGATTGGTGATTGGTTGCTCCGCTGTTTATGCTACTAATAGCGGAGCAACCAATCACCAATCACCAATCTACCAATCACCAATCACCAGTTACCAATCACAAACTTATGATAGATAGTTATTTGACCGTTGAAACGCTTTCAATGGGATATTTTAAAGATAGAGGTAGTAAGTTTATTGCTTACGCGAAAGCTATTCATATCGAAACAGATATTAAAGACTTTGTGGAAGAAGTCAGAAAAGAACATCCAAAGGCTAGGCATTTCTGCTTTGCGTTTCGGTTGGGTTTGGATGGAAATAACTATCGTGCAAATGATGATGGAGAACCTTCGGGAACAGCAGGAAGACCAATTTTGGGTCAAATTGATAGTTTCGGATTGCAAAATGTAATGATTATTGTGGTTAGGTATTTTGGTGGAACGAAGCTGGGTGTGCCTGGTTTGATTAATGCTTATAAATCTGCGGCTACGGATTCTCTTGAAAATGCTAAAATTATAGAAAAAATAGTTTCTAATATTTATGATTTGACTTTTGATTATGCCATTATGAGCGATGTAATGGGATTTTTAAAAAAGAATGATGTTACTATCAAAAATCAAATATTTGAAAGCGAAGTTGTTACACAAGTTGCCATTAGAAAAGGAGAATCAGAAGATAAATTACAAATACTAGAAGATTTAGTTAATCCTTATGGCTTATTAGAAGAAAGTCCCGTTTTAGTGAATTTTCTTAGAGAAGAATAAAAATTTCTGATTGTAACAGATTGCAGTGATAGTTAATCTCATTAAAAATACTTGGTGACGCACCTAAAGGCGCTTTTATT
>CAKZLT010000006.1 GCA_937127195.1 uncultured Saprospiraceae bacterium | reverse complement strand
CACTACCATAAATAACAGATGAAGGCCCTTGTATAATTTCAGTTCTTTCGAGCATCGAGTTATCAATGGTAATCACGTTTTGTAAGTGACCATTTCTATAAATAGCGTTATTTAATCGAACACCATCGACTACAATCAATAGCTTATTTGCTTCAAATCCTCGAATGATTGGACTTCCTCCTCCCATTTGGCTTCTCTGAACAAAAACGCCACTAGCTTGTAATAAATCTGCGGAATTTTGAGGGTTCAATAGTTCAATTTTCTTAGCATCAATAACAATAACTTTATTGGCAATATCCCCTTGTCTTTCAGCGGCTTTTGTACTCACAACTACTTCAGTTGTGCCTAGTACATAGCCAATTTCCTGCATTAGAATAACGCCTTCATTATCAATAATTTCCTTAAGGGTCATTCTTCTGTCGCGGAATCCGATATAGGTAATCGTTAAGAATTCATCTAAAGGAACACCTCTGATTCGAGCAGAACCATCCATATCGGTTACAATAAAATAAGAACCATCTTCATTGACAACATTTGCTCCGATCAAAGGAGATTTAGTATGTCCATCTAGTATTTTTATAGGTAATCCTTGTGAGAAGAGTACATTTGAGGACAATAAAAAGAAAAGAGTAAAAAAGGTAATTGCTGCTAACCTTTGAATGTAGTTTCGTTGTAGTACAGCCATGGTTTGTTTATTTGTATAATAAAATTCTTCTTTGAGATAGTAAAAAAGGGTAGTTGCATGATTTCAACTACCCTTTTTATAAAAAGCAAACAATTTTTCCTCCAAATTTGCCCTTATTTCTTTAATCTAGGCAATTGAATTCTGAAGGTTGTTCCTTTTCCTATCTCTGATTCTTTTACAAATATCCTGCCATTATGATAGTTTTTTATAATACGTTCGGTGAGTGAAAGTCCTAAACCCCAACCTCTCTTTTTGGTAGAAAAACCTGGTTTAAAGACGGTTTTGAGCTTTCCAGCGGGGATTCCTTTTCCTGAATCTGATATATCTATGATAACAAAATCTTTTGTTCCTGTGACTTTTGCTGAGATTTTACCTTCTCTTGACATAGCATCTAGTGCATTTCGCAATAAGTTTTCTAATACCCAATCAAAAAGAGGTGCATTAAAATTGGCCATCATTTGAGGTTCTACGGGCTGATATTCAAAAACAACTCGACGAGGCGCGCGTCGTTTCATATAGTCCATGTTCTTTTTGACAACCTCTAAGATATTCTGTTCTTTGAGTTCAGGCACTGCGCCGATTTTAGAAAATCGCTCCGTGATTTGTTCCAGTCGTTTGACATCTTTGCCTAATTCTTCTGTAATATCTTTGAGTTCTTCATTATCATCGGTCATCATTTTGAGCATTTCAATCCAAGCCACAATTGCAGTAATCGGCGTTCCGAGTTGATGAGCCGTTTCTTTTGCTAATCCAACCCAAACTTGATTTTGTTCCGAACGACGCGCCCAACTGAATAACCAATAACTGATTCCTATAAATAGAATAATTAATGCCAATTGAAAATAAGGGAAATACCTTAACATCACCAGCAAGTTGGATTCGTTATAATGCGCAAATAAGGAAAGATATTGGTTTTTGATAGGAATAGAGTCCCCGTTTTGACGCATACGAGCCAATTCATATTCCAAATTAGCACTAGTATCTAAATTGTTAAAGTCTAAGAAATCGCCATTTTCATCTGTAATAATGCTGGCAATATCATTTGTACTTTTACCAATATCAGCCAAGAAGTCGGTTACATCATCAATAAAAGGATCAGAGTTATTTAAAGGAATATTGCTCAAAAGAGAAATAGACTTTGCCCAAAGCTCCATTCTTTGACGTTCTTGCTCCGCAATTTTACCCGCAATATAAGTTGTATATGCCAAAGAAATAACGAGAATCGCAATACCTGCAATCGCCAAATATATCTTCCACTGTGACTTCCTTTTATATATATTCATTTAATTTTTTTTAGACCTGTCTGTCATCTGGCAGAAAAGAGATAAACAAGAGTAAACTATAAAAGAATCTCTGTTCTCTGAGTCTGAAAGACGGTCTTTTTATCTCTTTTCTATTTCTTAAAATTCATCATAAGCACCATCATCACCAGATTCATTATCATCCCAACCATCGGGTTCGACCACAGTCTGAACATTGAAAGTGTTTTGTATTTCTTGTTGAATATTAACAAAATCTGATTTTAATGTATTATTAAAAGCATTTAGAACATTCTTTTTATTGGTATAATCTAAATCTAATTTTCCGTATAAATTACCTTTCATTCCAACATACATATTCAACCAGCCGCTACGGTTCGCCTTAATAGGCTTGTAATTTTTGAAGCGACCAAATTTCTGAGCAATTGCTTGTCCTGCGTTGATTTTGAAATTAAAATTCACATCATTATTAAAACCATAAACGCCAGCCATAGTTAGATTGACGGCATTACTCTGAATGAACATCGTCGGAATGGTCAATTGATTATTTTGAATGCGCAATTGATTACGAACATCTGTGAATTGAATATTTTTTAAATCTTCGATTTTAATCAACTTAGAAAAATCCTCCATCATTTTGAAATTCTTCAATTCACCATTCCGAATAGTAACATCAATTAGAGAATAGAGTTTTTTATCCAAAAAATTAAAATCTTCATCCCAAAAAGCATTCACCAAAATCTTAGCATCCAAACGCCCTTTAACGTTTTTATCAGTCAATTCTTTTTGACCAAAGTTTTCACCTTCTCTAAAAAAACGTTCACTGTCAATGTCATCACAAACCACAAAAG
>CAKZLT010000005.1 GCA_937127195.1 uncultured Saprospiraceae bacterium | reverse complement strand
CTTCGTAGTGTTCCGCCTCATATCCGAACGAACCAGCCATACCGCAACACCCCGAAGGAATAACTTCTACCGTATAATTTTCGGGTAAACCAACCAGCCATGCCGAATGATTAACCGATGATAACGCCTTCTGATGGCAATGTCCGTGTAGTTTTATCGTTTTTTTTTCTTTTGTAAAAATGTCTGATGTGATGTTTCCAGCCATGATTTCTTGCGAAATAAACTCATCCACTAATAAGACATTTTTAGCTAATTGCTTTGCTGTTTCGATTTCTGTTTCGGCGACCAAGCGCGGATATTCATCCCTAAAGCTCAAAATAGCTGAAGGTTCAATCCCCAAAAGTGGCGTTTCTTTGGTGATTATATTTTTAAAAATGGCTACATTCTCACGCGCTAACTTTTGCGCTGGCTTCAATACGCCTTTAGAAATATAACTTCTTCCACTCTCCGAATGCTTCACCATTTTGACTTCGTAGCCCAACTTTGTCAACAACTGAACGGCTTTTATACCAATTTCTGTATCATTGTAATTCGTAAATTCATCACAAAAAAGGTAAACCGTTTGTTTGATTTTGCCTGTAACTTTTGGCGTGTTTTTACGAAACCATTTACGCAAAGTAGTCGAATGTAATAACGGTAAATCTCTCTCAGGCGCGACTTGTAGCACCTTTTTGAGTAAACCATTAGAGACTTTATTTTTAAAAATGAAATTCGTCAAACTAGGGACAATGCTTCCCAGCCCGTTCAATTTACTAATATAAGAAAACGCCAAAGAACGCAACGGAATACCATGTGTTTGATGATATTGATGCAAAAATTCCGCTTTCATCGTGGACATATCCACATTAGAAGGGCATTCTGAAGTACAACCTTTGCAAGAAACGCACAAGTCCAGCACTTCGTAAATTTCCTTACTATCAAACGGTTTATTTTTATCGATTGGATTGGTCAACATCTCTCGCAAAACGTTGGCGCGACCACGAGTTGTTGATTTTTCATCGCGAGTTGCGCGGTAACTTGGACACATCGTTCCACCCGAAAAAGGTAATTTTCGACAATCTCCCGAACCATTACATTTCTCTGCCGCGCGAATAATCCCGCCCGTTTCCGAAAAATTAAAAACCGTCTCTAGTTCTGGCGTTGGCACATCTGGTTCATATCGCAAAAATTCATTCATTGGTGGCGCGTCCACGATTTTCCCAGGATTAAAAAGATTATTCGGATCCCAAGTGAACTTGAGTCGCTTAATCAAATCATAGTTCTTTTCACCAATCATCAACGGAATAAACTCCGCTCGAACACGCCCATCTCCGTGTTCGCCACTTAGAGAACCATCGTATTTTTTGACCAGTTTGGCGGTCGCTTCGCCTATATCATGAAAGAGTTGAACATCTTCCGATTTTTTGAGGTTAAGTAATGGACGCAAATGTAATTCTCCTGCTCCAGCGTGCGCATAATACACCGAACGCTGCCCAAAATGCGTCATCATTGCCGAAAATTCCTCAATGTAAGCTGGCAAATCTTGAACATCAACAGCCGTATCTTCTATCACTGCAACCGCTTTTGCGTCGCCTGGGATATTTGCCAAAAGCCCTAAACCTGCCTTTCTCAACGCCCAAACTTGCTTCATTTTATCATTACCGCGCACTCTCGGGTAAGTATAACCGTAGCCTTTTTCTTTGAATGCCTCAACCAGTTCATTAGCTGTCTCTTCGGCTTTCGCCATTTCATCGGCACTAAATTGAATCACCAAAACAGCTTCTGGGTCGCCTTCCAAAAAGAAACGATTTTTACGATATTCAATACTTTCCTTGGTACAATCCATGATGATTTTATCCATCAATTCGACTGCCGTCGGTTTGTATTTCATGGCTATCAAAACGGCTTCCAAAGATTCTTGCACCGAATTAAAATGTGCACAAACGAGGATTTTGTGTTTTGGAGGCAATGGCACACAATTCAATTTGATTTCGGTCATAAATGCCAAAGTGCCTTCCGAACCAGCCATCAAACTACAAAAGTTAAACGCTGGTTTTTCTTCTGTAAAAATATCCGTTTCGAGTAGCACATCCACCGCATAACCTGTATTTCGGCGGTGAATACTCGCTTTTGGGAACTCTACGCGGATTTCTTTGGCTTGCGTTTCGTTGGATAATTCAGTCTGAATATGCCTATATATTTCGCCTTCGAGGTTATCTAGTTCTATTTTTTTATAAAAATCCTCCTTTGATAATGCCTTGAAAGTCGTCTCCGTTCCATCACTCAAAATCACATCCACTTCCAATAAATGGTCGCGCGTACTTCCATAAACAATCGACGTAGAACCACAAGAATTATTACCAACCATTCCGCCCATCATACAGCGATTGACCGTCGAAGTATCAGGTCCAAAGAACAAACCATGCGTTTCTAAATGTTGATTCAATTCATCTCGAATCACAC
>CAKZLT010000004.1 GCA_937127195.1 uncultured Saprospiraceae bacterium | reverse complement strand
GGGGACTAGCTTTCAAACCTGAAACAGATGATATTCGAGAAGCTTCGTCTATTGTAACTATCAATGGTTTACTTGCGGCTGGCGCATCTTTACGAGTATATGACCCTGTGGCAATGGATAATATCAAAGCTATTTTTTGGGATAAACTTTTTTATGCCTCTAATCAAAACGAAGCATTAGAAGGTGCGGATGCTTTGGGAATTGTTACAGAGTGGAAACAATTTAAAGAAGCTGATTTAGATGTAATTAAAGCAACATTAAAAGAAGCTATCATTTTTGATGGTAGAAATATTTATGACCATCAAGAAATGAAAAAGGCTGGATTTTATTATGAAAGTATTGGGAGAATATAGAATAATTAGAATAAAAAAATAAGAAATGTATCAGGAAACTATCAATTTTATAAGAAGTGTTTATAATTCTCCTGAAGGTAATTTATATCTTCATGAGCCGAGATTTATTGGCAATGAAAAGGCTTATTTAATAGATGCGATAGATTCAACTTTTGTCTCTTCTGTTGGGGCTTATGTCAACCGTTTTGAGGAAATGATGGTTGAAATAACAGGTGCAAAATATGCAATTGCAGTAGTTAATGGAACTGCGGCTTTGCACATTGGGCTTAAATTAGTAGGAGTTGAACAAGGTGATGAAGTACTTTCACAACCACTTACATTTATAGCTACAGCCAATGCAATTTCTTACGAAAAAGCAATACCCCATTTTGTAGATGTAGATGAAGATACGCTTGGAATGTCTCCAGAGGCTCTTCAAAAACGATTATCTGATGTTGCTGAAATGCGAGATGGTCAATGTTTTAATAAAGAAACAGGTAATAGAATTGCTGCTTGTGTCCCAATGCACACTTTTGGATTAGCACTTCGTATTGATGAAATTGTAGAAATTTGTAATCAATATAATATTCCTGTGGTAGAAGATGCTGCGGAATCACTAGGTAGTTATTATAAAGAAAAGCATACTGGAACTTTTGGTCATGTGAGTACTTTTAGTTTTAATGGAAATAAAACAGTGACTTCTGGCGGCGGCGGCGCAATTGTAACGAATGACGAAGCTTTGGCAAAACGCGCAAAACATATTACAACTACGGCTAAAATCCCTCATAGGTGGGAGTTTGCACATAGTGAAATTGCCTATAATTATAGAATGCCCAATTTGAATGCCGCTTTAGCTTGCGCACAATTAGAGCAATTAAATGAATATATAGAAAATAAAAGAGAGACTGCAAAGATGTATCATGCCTTTTTTGATAATCAAAAAGGCATTCAAAGCATTAAAGAATTAAAAGATTGTCGTTCTAATTATTGGTTAAATGCAATTAGGCTACCTTCGGAAAGCGATAGAAATGCCTTTTTGGAGTTTTCTAATGATAATGGAGTCATGACTAGACCTATCTGGAGATTGATGAATGAGTTATCTATGTTTAAAGATTGCCCTAAAGGAGATTTAACCATTTCAAAAAAATTAGAAACTACTATTATTAATATACCAAGTAGCGTTAGAGTATGAAGAGGACTTTAATTATAGCAGAAGCAGGAGTAAATCATAACGGAAGTCTTAAATTAGCCAAAAAGTTAATAGATGTGGCTGCTGATGCAGGTGTCGATTATGTTAAGTTTCAAACCTTCAAAGCAGAAAAATTAGTGAGCAAGGCTGCAAAAAAAGCAGATTACCAGATAGAAAATACAGGTGATGAAGGAGAAAGCCAATTCGAAATGATTAAAAAATTAGAATTGGATAGAGGAATGCACGAAACACTGATTGCTTATTGTAATAAGAAAAATATTAAATTTCTTTCCACAGCTTTTGATTTGGATAGTGTTGATATGCTAGATGATTTGAAAATTGATTTATTCAAAATTCCTTCTGGGGAGATTACAAATTTACCCTATATTAAGAAGCTAGCTTCTAAAAATAAACCAATAATTTTATCTACAGGAATGTGCAATTTGGGGGAAATAGAGGACGCTTTAAATGTATTGTATGAAAATGGTGCTTCAAGAGAAGAAATAACAGTATTACATTGTAATACTGAATACCCAACTCCAATGGAAGATGTCAATTTGAATGCAATGAATACAATAGCATCTGCTTTTAAAGTAGATGTAGGTTATTCTGACCATACTTTAGGTATTGAAATCCCTATTGCAGCGGTTGCTAAAGGAGCTGTTTGTATCGAAAAACATTTTACGCTTGATCGCAATATGGAAGGGCCTGACCACCGAGCATCTCTTGAACCAGATGAGTTGAAACAAATGGTTTTGAGTATTCGTAATATTGAAAAAGCATTAGGTAATGGTGTGAAAATTCCTTCTAGATCTGAGCAAAAAAATATAGTAATAGCGAGAAAAAGTATTCATATTGCGAGAAGGTTGGAAAAAAACCATACAATCACTATGGATGATTTGCAAATGAAGCGTCCAGGTAGTGGAATATCTCCAATGGATTTGGAACTGGTGTTGGGGAAAAAAACATCAAAGAGATTAGAAGAAGATACTTTATTAACATTTAAAGATTTTAGCTAATGCGTATAGTTGTCCTAACAAGTTCTCGCGCCGATTATGGAATTTATCTTCCATTACTAAAGGCTTTACATGCAGGTGAGTATTTTGATTTGGAGTTAATTGTATTTGGAACTCAATTGTCTCGATTTCA
>CAKZLT010000003.1 GCA_937127195.1 uncultured Saprospiraceae bacterium | reverse complement strand
TAAAGCAAAATGCTTTTATAATAGCTAGTTTATTTTTTTATTATTTATTCTACAACGTGATTGCCATGAGATTCAATCACTAGAATATAAACGCCAGATTCTAGTTTATTAGTAACTATTCTTGTATATACATTATTAGGCACACGTCCTTCTGAGATAACAAGCCTACCTGCGGCATCATATATATTGATTACAATTTTTTCTTCTACAAACTGAGTAAACACTAAATCTAGATAGTCTCCGACAGGGTTAGGATAGATTTTAGATAATTGAAGTGCATCATCACCATTTCTATTCACAACAGCAACGTCAGACATAAAGAAATTACCATCAAAGCCAACGACTTTTATTTTGAAGTAATAAATGTCTTTGAATCTATTGATAATCGGGAAACTATAACTAGACGCATCAGCAGTACTACCTTGAGCACTTATTTTTTTGTCTAATTCAAGATAATCTCTACCATTTTCTGATACAAATACTTTGAAGTGAGAACAGTTATACTCTGGCTGAGTCGTCCAATTTAAGGTTACTTCATCGCTATTAGGTGTTGTGAATTGAGCAGTAAATGAACGAAGTATCGTTTCTAGTATATCGTTATATTTAGTGATTTGGAAATCATCAATAGCTGCACCAGCTCTAGTATTAAAGTTGTTAGAGCGGAAAGCAAACCTAAATGCTACATTTGATTCGCCTTGTACAGCATTCAAATCTGTTTTAAATTCCTTCCATTCTGCTTGAAGTCCAGAGAAGTAAGAAGAACCTTCTGGAAATGCAGTTTGAGGATTACTACTTGTATGAGTGTACCAAAGATTAGCGTCTTCTTCTATATCTTGATTATGACCTCCTAACTGTAGCCATGTAGTACCTCTATCCGTAGAATATTCAACTCGCATACCATCAAAGCCATCTTGAATATTAAATTTGCCATTGAATTTTAATTCATATATAGCAGGATCTGATAGGTCAAAATTAGGTGTATATAGATAAGTTTCGGTATTATTAGCATAAAGGTTATTCGTTAAGCCAGTCGCCCAAGCAGAGCTACCACTAGCCGTTCCCGATTTTCCAAATATAGTTGAATTACCTTTTACCCATGCTGTTCCAGATTTTGTATCTACACCAAAGTCTTCCTCCGTAGTCTCAAAGTCACCACCATAAACAGTTTCTTCAGCAGTATAAGGTACTGTTCTGTCTGGTAATACCTTAAGTATTTCATTAGCAGTAGAGGTGTCGTTGATAGTCAAAGAGATATTGTATGTTCCAATACTAGAGTAACTATAACTAGGAATACGGTCAGTTGAACTGTCACCATTTCCAAAATCCCATAACCATGACTGAGAATTGATAGAGAAATCAAGCAGTGAAGGAGTTGTATTTAAATAAGCAATTCTATCCGCTTTTATTCTAGGAACAGAAGGAGATAAGAAGTCGGCTGTAAAAATACCACGACCATAAGTACCAGCAGCTATTAACTTGTCAGAAGTACGAGTTTGAAGCATATCGGTTCTAACGACAGGCATTTGTGTAGAAATAAACCAATTGGTATTAGCTCCATTAATATCTTCGGTAACCCAAACACCTGCATCGGTTGCTAATAACATTTGGTTGGGGTCAGAAGGATGAAATGTTCCCCAGTTGACAGGCATATCTGGCAAATCACCTTCTATACTTGTCCAAGAAGCACCTCCATTCGTAGATTCCCAAACACTGCTAACACCATAATTAGAAAGTGTAGCAATTAGGTGGTTAGCGTTTCCTTTTTCTTCTTCAATAGAAGAAACGTTTCCACTTGATGGCAAATTGATGAGTGTCGCTGTTTTGGAAGTTCCTGTATGCGCATCATCTATTCTAGCAATACGACCTATGTTTGAGCCGATATATATTCTGTTGGCAACATTATCAGAAACGTAAACGTGACCTACAAAGCTATTTAAGTTGGATATTGCTACATAATCGCCTTCTCCAGAACCTAAATCACTGATTGGAAAACGGAAATATTGTCCTGAACTATTTCCTTGCGTATAAAGTATATTAGCATCATTGTCATAGTCAGAAGGAGTAAAAAATCCAGAACCAACATCATTACTTCGCATTTGACCGAAACTTTGACCACCATCAACGGATACTCTCCATGCTCCATAATAAAGAGATGCAAATTGAATATTAGGTTGATCTTGGTCAATATGACACATAAATCCGTCACCACCAACTACTTCTCTAGTCGTTGCGATACCGAATTCATTGAATTGTTGAGTTCCGTTATCTTGCGCACCTGCCAAGAAATAGTTAGAAAAAGTATCTGAATGCATAGCTATACCATAAAACTGAGTTACATTATAGCCATTATTTCTACCTTGAGTAGTTGTTCCATTATCAAGAGAATAGTAAATTCCACCATCATTTCCGAACAATACACGATTTGGGCGATCCACATCCCAAAGGATTTTGTGTTGATCGGCGTGTACTTCTTGATAGCCTCCGCCTCCAAACCATTGAGAGATTTGAGTCCATGATTGACCTGCATTCTCAGATCTTAATAAGTCAATACCACCAATAATAACCTGATTTTCGTTGGTTGGATTGACACATATATCTAAATCATAGCCTGCTTGCCCTCTTGTGAAGTTATTCATCTGAAATGCCCCAGGAGCATCAGAAGTTTTTGACCAGTTTACTCCTTTGTTTGAAGAACGGTAAATAGCTCTAGCATCTCCGCCAACTGCTGTTACAGCATAAATTACATTTGGGTTAGAAGGAGCAACAGCCAATTCTACGCGAGTTTGACCTGAGGGAAAACCAGTATTTCCAGAAGTTAATCTAGTCCAGCTACCAATATCACCTTGAGTTGAACCAGGAGGAGTACTGTACACGTTAGATGAACTATTATGTCCTAACGAAACATACATTGTACCATCAGCACCATATTCTATGTCAGTTATACGATTGCTAGTTCCAAACGAAACGCCAGAACCTAGTACTCTTTGCCATGTCGTACCTCCATCTTGACTTCTTCTCAGACCGCTTTGTGTAGCAGCATAAATATCACTCGTTACAGGATGTACAAATAATCGAACAACATAATGAAAGTCGCCATTAGCAGTTGTTGACAAATGTGTCCAGTTATTACCGCCATCAATAGACTTCCAGATACCTAAACCGCGACCTGCGCCACCATGAGGTTCTCCTGTACCAAAATAAATAGTATTTGGGTCGTTCTTATCTTGGTCAATCGCACTAATGTTAATATTAGAGAAAAAGTGACCGATCTGTTCCCAATTAGGAACGATAGAAGCTATACTTGTAGTTCTCCAAAGACCACCAGTTACACCAGCGGTGAATACTGTATTTCCTGTTGGGTCTGCTTTATCAATCATAATAGCACGAGTACGTCCACCTACATTATAAGGGCCGCGTTCACGCCATCTTGCATTAATTAGTTCGCCCGTTCTTGCTGCTGCTCCTGCTTGAAGTTCTTCTATTCGTCTATATACTTTCAACATTCTTTCGTGAGGTACATAGCCTAAAGCGGGATCTTGTGTGATACTATCACGCCATTTATTAATTTCGTCAATTCGGGTTCTTTTCGGAGGCTCATCTTCTTCCATCATCTCAGATGGTGTCAAAAAACTCATTACATCAGAATCACTCATAAAGTAAGTTCCAACCGCCAATCCAATAACCAAAACACTACCTAGCAAAAAGTAAAGTTTTCTCATATTATGTATTTAATTTTATTTTTTTGAAAAAGCTTTCATTTAAATAGAAATTTCAAAAAAACAGAAACTTGATTAAGTATTTTTAGATATATTAAATATTCATTCTTTTTATAAAAACGCTCTTCACGCACAAATTAATAAAAAATAGCTTTAAATTGTTTGTAGTAAATTATTATTCGTCATTCCCTTGACATCCAAAACGATTTTAGGTCTTTTCTTCCCTTGATAATTCTACATTTCTTTGTCTTAAGTACGTGAGGAGAAGTAATGACGTAATTATAAGGAAGTATTTACTTTGTTCTATGGTTTTAAAAAATGTGAGTATAACGAGCTACACGA
>CAKZLT010000002.1 GCA_937127195.1 uncultured Saprospiraceae bacterium | reverse complement strand
GTCATTCACCATTGATATTAATCAACGGGCTGTTCCTGTTGAATTTTTAAAGTTAATAAAAATGAAAATTGGAGATGCACTGTGTTTTGCTATTCAACACGAAGCGCGACATATTCAGCAAATATCTACAATAAAGAAAGAAATTGTTTAGGCTTAATTTTTTCTAAAGCACAAAAGAACAAAGAAAACAAAGGGCTTTTCCAACGTACTTTGTTTTCTTTGTTCTTTTGTGGTTAAAAAAATTCTACCTCATTAATTTATAAGCATTAATCAAACCATTCGTTGAAGCATCATGAGAAGTAACGGATTCTTCATTAGTCAATTCTGGTAATATAGCTTTCGCCAATTGTTTCCCCAACTCAACGCCCCATTGGTCAAAACTAAAAACATTCCAAATCACACCTTGTGCAAAAATCTTATGTTCGTACATAGCCACCAAACTGACAAAAGTATGCAGCGTTAGCTTTTTTACTAAGATAGAGTTGGTTGGTTTGTTACCTAAAAACACCTTATGTGGCTTCAAAAGCGCAATTTCTTCTGCTGTCTTTCCTGCTGCCTTCAATTCAGCTTCTACTGTTTCTCCATTTTTACCCGTCATTAATGCTTCTGTCTGAGCAAAAAAGTTAGATAATAAAATCGAATGATGGTCGCCTAATGGATTTTGAGATTGTGCCGTAGCTATAAAATCACAAGGGATTAACTTTGTTCCTTGATGTATCAATTGATAGAAAGCATGTTGCCCATTTGTTCCAGGTTCACCCCAGATGATTGGTCCTGTTTGGTAATTGACCGCTTCTCCTCTTCGGTCAACATATTTTCCGTTACTTTCCATGTTGCCTTGTTGAAAATAAGCTGGAAAACGGTGTAAATATTGGTCATAAGGTAAAATAGCTTCTGATTCTGCACCAAAAAAGTTATTGTACCAAACTCCAATCAATGCCAAAAGCACTGGAATATTTGACTCGAATGGTTCATTTTTAAAATGTAAATCCATCGAATGAAAACCTTCCAATAATTCCTTGAAGTTATCAAAACCAATCGCACAAGCAACAGGTAATCCGATAGCTGAAGTCAAAGAATAGCGACCACCGACCCAATTCCAAAAACCAAACATATTCTCTGGTGCAATCCCAAACTTCGTTACACCATCCGCATTAGTCGAAACGGCTACGAAATGCTTTGCCACGGCAGTTTCATCATTCGCGTGCGACAAAAACCAATCTCTTGCAGAATAGGCATTTGTCATTGTCTCCTGTGTCGTAAATGTCTTAGAAGCAATAATAAAAAGCGTCGTTTCTGGATTAACTTTTTTGACCGTCTCAGAAATATGTGTTCCATCTACATTAGAAACAAAATGTACTTTTAAATGTGCCTTTTGATACGGTTTCAGAGCTTCTGTAATCATTACAGGCCCTAAATCAGAGCCGCCAATCCCTATATTTACAATATCGGTGATTTGTTTTCCAGTATATCCCTTCCAATCACCGCCAATCACTTGATTAGTAAATTTTTCTACCTGTCCCAAAACCGCATTAATATCAGGCATGACATCCTTGCCATCAACCATCACAGGCGTATTCGATTGATTCCGCAGAGCAGTATGTAATACAGCTCTTCCCTCAGTCTGATTAATTGCTTCACCCGAAAACATCGCCTCAATTCCAGCTTTAAGACCTGTTTCATTAGCTAATTCAAGTAATAAATCAAGCGTTTCTTTAGTAATTATATTCTTAGAATAATCCACTAAAATATCTTCAAATTGAGTAGAAAAAGTCGCAAATCTATCTTTATTTTTTCCGAATAAATCGAGCATTTGAGTAGATTGCATACCTTCGTAATGGCTCAATAACTTCGCCCAAGCCTTCGTTTTCGTTGGATTCTGAATTGGTAACATATTCTTTTTCTTATTCCTAAAGTCAATAAAATAAATGCTCATTTGATAAAAATTACCAAAAGCACCTTGCTCCCAAAAATAGCAATTCAGTAATAGAAAACAATAAGATGTAATCATTTTATCTTAAAAATTACAGAAATAAAAAAGAAAAACGATTACCATTTTGTAATGATAACCGTTTTTCCTTTTTTAAATATGAATTCCAAATACCTTCCTAAAAGATTATATCAAAGATTATATCCCAACCTTTTCGCCATTCATCATACGATTATGAAGCTTAACCACCTTCACGAAGTACTTATAACCATAGCCATAAGTTCCTAACTTTTCTGATAACCGTGGGTTCATAACCAATAATTCTTTAGATATTTCTTTAAAATTTGCTCTGCCGATATGTACCAAATCAAATCCATCTGGTGTCATTTGCTCTACAAAATACTCTTGCTTATAATTTCTACTATGAATTTTATTCGTTTTTAATGAATAATAATTATACAATGCAATATCACCTTTTGTAATTCTTTGTAAGAAAAGTGTCTCGATTTTTTTTATTCTTTCTACTGGTGAAACGTTTACACGTTTTCTATAATAATGTACCCAACTAGTGTTCTTTGTCTTTTTCCCTTTGTCATATTCAGGAAAGAGAAAAGCATATTCAACCAAATCTTTTGGTTTAAATGTTGTTCGTTTCCCTTCTTCTGAACGGAATTTAACTTTTAATTCATTATAAACAGGATTCACATATTGGATTTGACCTTTTAATGTGTCTCCCATGCTTGTAATAACGAAACCTTCAAAGAAGTTTTTCTTACCAGCATACAAGCTATTACTACTACCTATCAAAAAGGCAATAAGAAAAAGAGGTATTAATTTACTTTTCATTGTAGTTTTGTTCTAAGTATTTACTTCACTTATTTTTGCTTATTAACATAACCTTGAGAGGATTACATTTCGCTTTTGTTCTATGTCACAAACATAACTACTTTAACAACAAAAACCAAGCCATTAGGTCATATTTTTGCAAAATACGCCTAAAAAAAATAACATTCCTTAACAATTTCTAACAATCCAAGTTTTTCATTTCTTTAATTTTTTATAAACACCTAAAAACAAGTTTATATAACAACTAAACAGGTCTTTATTCAATTCATTATTTTAAAAAAAATAAATTGAATAATTTAAAATTTGAGTTTTTCGGGATTAACAATTAAAAAAGTCATCATTTCGTTTAACTTTATAGTTCAATATCAAATACCTAATTAGTACATTTCATAATCTTCTCAAATTTCTTAACGGTTATTGAATAACTATTTTCATAAAACAGAAAACTTAATCCGATGCAAAGATTTCTTATACTTCTATTTGTAGCTTTTTCGTATAATTTATCAGCCCAAATACAAGAAAAAAGCACACCTTACACCATTGAATATCAATTACCTACGAATGACATTCCTACTCTGAGATATGTTGCTCCTAATTTAGTTCAACTAGAAATGGAAGACCTTATCAATGATATAGAAAAAGGTAGGCAACGCATTGCAACTCTTTTGCCATTTGATTTTGATTTTTTTAAAAATGCTCAAAAAACATCTTTAAACAATGGAAAAAGCATTTTTCGTGTCAAAGTTGAAATAAAGCAAGCGGAGGCATTGGGTTTCTTTTTTCAATCATTTGAACTCGCTACAAATGATAAATTCTTCATTTTTAATGAAAATGGTAACGAAATACAAGGAGCTTTCACTTCAATCAGTAATTCTAAAAACTTTGGAACAGCCTTAATTAGTGGCGAAAATATCATTTTGGAATATGTCACTAATCACACAGAACCTAAAGCTAAAATACGCTTCAAAGAACTAAGTTATGCTTATAGAATGACTGGTAAAAGTCGAAAAAGAGACTTTGGAGATTCTGGTTCATGCCATGTCAACGCTAATTGCTCAGAAGGAAATAATTGGGCTAATCAAAAAAAATCCGTTGTTCGTATTCTAGTCAAAGATGGCAGCAGTCAATTTTGGTGTTCTGGTGCTTTGATAAACAATGAGAGGCAAGATTGCACCCCTTATCTCTTAACTGCGGAGCATTGTGGAGTTACTGCTTCGGTAAGTGATATTAGTCAATGGATATTTTATTTTAATTATCAAGCCTCAGCTTGCAACAATCC
>CAKZLT010000001.1 GCA_937127195.1 uncultured Saprospiraceae bacterium | reverse complement strand
AATAAAAGCGCCTTTAGGTGCGTCACCAAGTATTTTTAATGTGATTAACTATCACTGCAATCTGTTACAATCAGTAAGATTTAACATTTTTATATATTATAAAATTTCATTGTTAGGCAAATGCAAAAAATAATATTATTTTAATTATAATTTTGTATTTTAAAGCCCTTCGTATTTTTTATAAGTATGTGAGCAGAAGAAATGTGAGTATAGCGAGCTACACGAATATTTTTAAAATAAATAGAGCAGAAAAAAGACGAGTTAGAATACAGGATTACTTTTACTCATGTACTTAAAAAGTTAAAAAACAACTATTTGGCATCAAAATTTAAAATATTTACTTGGGGTGCATTGCCTGTTTATCTATTTGTAATTAGCATTGCATTTGTCAAAGGATACTCCTTCTGGCAACAAATAACCTTTGCTGATTTGGGCGATACAACCTTTTGGAATGCTATATACAAACAACAACTCATTCCTTCCCTAATGGGTTTTTTATTTGTTTTAATGCTTGGAGTTACCATTTCTAGTAGCTTAGCAATTATGTTTTCTATCTATCTTCGAAAATTTCAATTCGGCATTCGACAATTAATAGAACGAACCCTAAACATTATTGCCTTTGTACCTTGTTTAGCTTGGGTTATTATTTATGTTCCTCTTTTTCAAACAATAACAACACACAATCCTAGTATTAATATATTGTGGGGAATTATTGCATTCACAACCATGTCTTTTCCTCTTCTTCTATTCCTTATTTTTCAAAGACTCAACAGTATTAGTGATGAAACAATAGAGTTAGGCTATGCTTTAGGTGCAAATACCCGACAAATTGCGCTTCGTTTGATGCTTCCTCGCCGTTTTTCTCAAATTATAGGAGGCATTGCTATCACTTATATTCGTATTATGATTGAAATAATAATTCTACTGATGGGGATGAAAGTTGTTCCTGTTAATACAGGAAATATTACTAGCATATTTGTCTTTATTATCTTAAGTGCTATGGCGGTACTTGTGTTCAGAAGCTCTTCTGAATAAATTCTCTATATCGAAACTGACCTGATTAGTGAAGAAAAATAAATAAGTTGCATGATTTCAAAGTCTTTTTTCCTCTCTTTTATGGTGTTCATTTTTATTTCCATTACTTTCGCGGCATTCAATTTTTATTTTTTAAAAATATTCTAAAAGACACTCATGCTAAAAAAAATAAAAGGCTATTTCAAAACACCTAAAGGATTCGGTCAATTAGTAAATACTATAAGTATTTTTGCTCCTAGAAAATCCGCTGAAATTGCCTTTAGAATATTTTGTACGCCTAGAAAAGGTCGAAGTTTTAGTAAAAGTCAAAACGCCCTTTTAAATCGTTCGGAACAGGAACGTTTGCCATTGCGTGACTTTGAATTGCAAACTTACGTTTGGAAAGGAGGTCAAGAAAAAGTGCTTTTAGTTCATGGTTGGGATTCAAATGCATCAAGGTGGAAAGCCGTTATTTCGACTTTATTATCAGAAAACTATACAGTGATTGCCTTTGATGGACCTGGTCATGGCAAGTCGGGCAACAAGACAACCAATGGCGTTTTATATGCAGAAGCAGTCGAAAAGGTAACTCAAAGGTTTCGTCCAGATTACGTTATTGGTCATTCTTTTGGTGGAATGGCGGTTTGTAATTATTTTGCAAACTTTGACGCTTTACCTATAAAGCGACTAATCCTCATGGCAACACCTTCCAAATTATCCCGCGTTTTGGTTGATTATTATAAAATAATAAATTATAGAAATCGTGGTCAAAAGGCATTAAAAGAATATTTTGATACCACTTATGGTTTTACTGCCGAAAGCTTTTCGATGGAAGATTACATTAAAAAAGTAAACGTAAAAGGCTTAGTCATTCATGATAAAAATGATGAAACAACCCCTTTTTCAGAAGGAAAAGCCATTCATAAAAATTGGAAAAATTCTTCATTTTTTGAAGTAGAAAATATTGGTCACAGCTTACAGCACAAAAGCGTGTATCTAAAAATAGTAGAAGAAATTAAAAAAGGAAAGTAATTTTTTAAACCACAAAGAGACAAAGAAAACAAAGTCTAAAATATTGATTATAACGTTTTGCCGTCAAAAAAACCTTTGTTTTCTTTGTCTCTTTGTGGTTCAAAAAAAAATTAAAATGGCACATAAGCCTTATACATCGCAGTTGTTTCATTTGATTTGATAGAATAATCCGTATTTGCTGGCGCGAAAAAACTATCACCTCTTTTGTATAAAATATCATTAACCATTGCACTACCTTCAATGAAAATGACGATTTCAGCAGAATTAAAATTTTTATGCTGATAAATTTTATCTTTTTCCATATAGACTCGGCTCACTTCAAAGTCAGGCGCAACCGTTTTATACACTCGTTCAAATTCCGAAATAATATCACCTTTCATAATATTAGGCGTAACAGGCTCAAAAAACAAATGCTTCAACAACTCATTAACGTCAACATGTTTAATAGTCAAACCTCCCCGAAGTACATTATCTGAATTCGCCATCAATTCTACATTCACACCTTCTAGATAAGCGTGAGGCACATTTGCCGCTTGATAAATTGCTTCT